>NZ_NHPE01000105.1:0-15639 GCF_002252895.1 Halorubrum sp. Eb13
CCAGCGGAGCGTGTCGAACGTCGCCGTCACGTCGTTCGACACGGTCCGCTGGCGGGTGGTGTCGCCTTCCGCGTGGAGCGTCGCGTCGATGCCGTAGTCGAAGCCGTCGCCGTCGAAGGAGCTCGCCAGCCACCGGCTCACCGCCTGCCGGTCGACCGCGTCCGCGCCGGACGGCGGCTGCCGGCCGCCCGAACTCGCTCCGGCGCTTCTCCGGCCGTCGTTTCGTCCACCTCCGCCGCCGCGTCCCTGTCCGGCTGCGTGACCCTCTCCACCGGCCTGTCGCCGGTCGCGATCCTCGACGCCGGGCCCGGCCGCGCTCGCGCGCGGGTCGTCGCCGGCGGGTCGGCGGTCGTCGGGGTTCGCGGGCTCCGCGGCGGTGAACCCGGACCCCTCGCTCGCCCGCTGCTGCCGCTCCCGCGATCGACCGACGTTGGGGCGGCCGTTCGTCCCGACGACGTAGCGCCCTTCCTCGATCTCGACGACGTTCTCGTCGTCGGTGAAGTCGAGTTCGTCGGGGTCGGCCGGCGGCGCGTCTGGGTCGGCGGCCGGTGCGTCGCGGTCGCTCATGGTAACGCCGTGAACGCGCGAGAAAATAGGTGTTCCGGGCGGATCGGTTCCGCCGAAGGTGGTTAGCGAGCGGTTCGGGGCTCGTTAGAGCCGGACCGCTTCGCCGTTGGTGTTGAACAGGTCGGGTGCGCGGAGTTCGACACTCGTCGTCGCACCGGCGGGGGAGACGATGTCGAGCGTGGCGGAGTCACTCTCACCGAACGCTTCGTTAGCATTCGTGTCTTTCAGCGCCCCGGCGTCGGGATTGATCAGGATCGTGAAGTCGTCCTGTTCGTTGAGAACTGCCGAACTGCGGAAGTTGCCGTCCGAACCGACGGCGAACTCGTTCGGGCCGAGCTCAGTGACCGTGTTGCTGATGATCCCCGTCGCCTTGGCCGCCGTCGTTGAGATAAGTTCTGTGCTACTGCCGACACTTAATGTGGCAGTACCAAGACTGCTGCTACTGTCAGACAGTTCGAATTTGATTGAGTCGGCCGAACTGAACTGGTTAGCGGTGCTACTAGAGGTGTCGATGGCCGTACTACCGCCGTCGCCATCATCCGCATCAATTGTCACCGAGCCACTAGAAATGTCAGCAGCCGTTACTGTCGTCGTGGTAGGGGAACCTCCCGGATCGAAGGTAACCAGCAATTCTTGGGTGTCATCTGAATCATCGATCGATTCGATGTTATCGTAGTTGAAATTCACAGTAACAGAGGAGTCACCGTCCGAAACGGTGGTCGTCGAGAACGCAATCCCGTCAACCGTTTGGGTAACCGTTTCTTTGAGAACGGAGCTGTCGCCGTTATTGGGGTCAACGACGTCGACTATGACGTCGTCACCCCGGCTCAGCGATGTTGAACCGAACGCAATGTCACCACCAGAACCATCGCTGAAACTAACGGATGTAGTGGACAGGTCGCTGTTCACTCGTGACTTTTCCACGTTGGCGGTACCATCGTCATCAGTGTCAATACCGACAACCAACTTCAGATTGTCACCACCAGCAGAGAACCCGTCGATATTATTGTAGTTCACTGAGATAGTCTCAGCATCAGCCTCACTGTCGTCGAGCGAGGGGACAGTCACCTGCGTCACTTCGGCCCCACCCGATGCGGTGTCCGTGAACACGAGATTCTCTTGTCCGCCGGGGCCAACCGCCTGAATAGTCGTTTCCGTCAAGTCGATCTGATCAGCACCGGGAGCGCCGGAAACGCCCAGCCGGATTTCGCTTAATTCACCAGGACTCGGGCTACCGACGATCCCGACCTCGCTCGTCACGTCGATCCGTTCGGAAACGAGGTCTGTGCTCTCTTCGCCCGTTGCCTCTGCTTGTGTCTGGAGGAACCCGGCCGTGTTGATCAGGACGCCGGCGGCGATCGCCGCCACCAAGACCATCGCGATGAACACGATGAGGGTTCCGATCCCCACTTGGCCGCGATCCTCGCGGTTAGTGATAAATTCGAACATTGTTACAGCCTCACTGATTCGCTGACGACGGTACTCGGCACGCGGATCTCTGAGGTCGTTGTCGCACCACTCGCCGTGGTGAACGTTACCACCATAGAGTCGCCTTCCTCAAGCACGTAGGCGCTGTCACCAGCGTTAGCCCCACCAGTCGTCGGGGTGCCACCATCGTCAAGAGTAATAGTCACCTGCGCCCGATCACTGGAATCGGTGAAGACGACATTATTTTCGCCTTTGAACATGTCGATTATCGTCCCATCGCCAGAGCTCTCACTCAGTGTGAACGTCGCCTGCCCGCTCTCCCCGATCAATTCAACCGAGGTCTCACTCAGGTCGATATTGGATGCGCCCGGCGACTGAGCGAGCACGAAGTCCAGCTCGACGATCTGTCCGTTCCCTTGACTATCGTCGAACGTTCCAGACTGACTCACGACCTGAAGCCGATCACTCACTTGCTGTGTACTCTCTTCGCCCGTTGCTTCCGCCTGCGTCTGGAGGAAGCCGGCCGTGTTGATCAGGACGCCGGCGGCGATCGCCGCCACCAGCACCATCGCGATGAACACGATGAGGGTCCCGATCCCCACTTGACCGCGCTCTTCCTCGTCCAGTATGGTTTCGAACATTGTGTGTTGCGTCGGCCCCCGGCCTGCCCGGCGGGCGTTATCGCTACGAAGTGGTATTTCACTAATAAAGACTCCGTGCAGATTATCCGAACTGATAAAAAACTGCAGTCATGCGATTATCGCGTTAATTACGAGACAATAATTTCTATAATTATTAACGATATCTCGTTTCGGTTATCGGATTAGATACTCGGGCCGTCGCTGTGCGTCCGCGCGGACGACGGGTGATCCGCCGTCGATACAGACGGGGTCGACTCGATGTCGAGGCTGGTCGACGAGTCACGTCCCTGGAAAGAGCGGACGAACAGGCGGACGAACGAGTGGAATCGCTTCCCACGCCCCGCGTTTCGATGCCTCGCGGGCCGCTACCGGTCTTGGATCCGCGCGAGCTCGGACTCGGGGATCACGAGCTCCCGCGTCCCGGGTTCGTAGACGGCGAGGCTCCCGGCGACGAGCGCCATCGACGCCGCCAGCAGGCCGGTATTAATAAGCAGCAGCGCCGCCGCGTCCGCGAACGACGTCCGGAAGCCGGCGACGGGCGTCGCGACGGCCGCGACGACGACCAGTCCGAAGCCGACGGCCAGGTACGCCATCGCGGTGCGGCCCGACGACCGGTACGCGGCGACGGCGAACGCCGCCAGCGTCGCGCTCGCGCCCGCCAACACGGTGGTCGTCACGAGATACAACCCCTCGATGAGCTCCATACCCGCCCTCCTCGGAGTCGACACATAAACCCACGGTGGCGGCTATCACCGGCGATAACACGGCATTTCGCGGTGACAGACCCGCAGAGCCCGGTACGGCTCCCGACGCGGCCCCGTCCCGGAATCTACGCCGCCTGCAACCACCGGTATCCTTTTAAGACGCAAAAATCAACAGCGATAACGTGAATGGTGGGGGACGACCTGATCACAGTGCTCGGTAACAAGTACAACACGGACATCCTGACCGCGACCGGAGACGCGATGTCCGCGCAGGACCTGAGCGACGAGCTCGACGTCCCGATCGCGACGTGTTACCGCCGGATCAACGAGCTCGAGGAGGCCGACCTCCTCGAGCTCCACGACCGACCGCTCTCGGACGAGCACCGGCGCGTGAAGGTGTACCGCCGGAAAGTCGACGGCGTCGAGGTCGACTTCACGGACGGGCTCACTGTCGAGGTCGAAGATCGGTCCGCGGTGAAAAACCGGCTGGACGACGTGTGGCGCGACCTCTCGTCGAGTCAGTAGCGTCCCGAGACCTCCCGCACCGCCTCCCCCTTCCGCGCCGCCGAGACGCGCGGTCTCCCCTCTCGGTCCGCGTCAGAACGACGGCTCGTCGGACCGCCCCATCATCGAGAACCCGCCGGCCCGCTCGTGGACGGTGATCCCGCCGTCGCCGATCTCCATCGGGAAGATGTCGGTGTCGATGTCCTGCTTCCGCATCTTCGCCACCCAGACGTACCGGTTGACGCCCGAGTCCGTCGGCGTCTGGATGAAGTAGATGTTCCCGTCCGTGAGGAAGTTCTCCAGCCCGACCTCCGTGTCCGGGAACACGGCGCCCTGCTCGTTGATGAGCAGCGAGGTCAGCCCGTTCGCCTTGAGGATGTCGGAGAACTTCAACAGATACGTCCGCTTCTCCTGTTCGGCGTCGAAGAAGAGCTGGAACATCGACAGCGAGTCGAGCACGAGCCGGTCGAAGTCGGCGTCCTCGATCGTGTCGAGGAGTCGGTCGACCGCCGTCGAGAAGTCGGTCTCGCGCAGCATCTCCCGCTTGTCTAAGATCACGATATCGCCGTCGTCGACGGCGTCGCCGAACCCGTCGAGACCGATCGACTCCGCGGCGCCGCGGATGTCCGCTTCGTCCTCCTCGAACGAGACGTACACGCCGCGCTCGTCGTGTTCCGTGACGCCGTGGTAGAGGTACTGGATTCCGAAAATGCTCTTGCCGGTCCCGGGGTTCCCGGAGACGAGCACCGTCGACCGCTTCGTGATGCCGCCGGTGAGGATCGAGTCGAGCCCCTCGACCCCGGTGGAGACGAGTTCTGACATTCGTCCCACCATTGGCGACGGGAGTATATAAAAGACGATCCGACGCGGCCGATCGGTCGAACCGACGCCGACAGCTTTATTTCTCGACACGCCGCCCGTTCGTATATGCCCGGTGAAGCGTCTCCCGTCGACCCCGGCGGTGATCGGCGGTGAGCGACCCTTCGGTCCTCGTCGTCGAGGACGAACCCGACATCGCCGCGCTGTACGCCGGCTTCCTCGAGGCTGAGTACGACGTCGACCTCGCCGAGACCGCCGCGGAGGCGATCGACCGGGTCGACGCGAGCGTCGACGTGGTGCTCCTCGACCGTCGACTCCCCGACGGGAGCGGCGACGACGTGCTCGAACACATCCGCGAGGCCGGCCACGACTGCCGAGTCGCGATGGTCACCGCGGTCGAGCCCGACTTCGACATCATCGACATGGGGTTCGATCTGTACCTCACCAAGCCCGTCAGCCGCTCGAAGCTGTTGACGGCGATCGAGACCCTTCTCACCCGCAGCGAGTACGACGACCTCGTTCAGGAGGCGGCGGCGCTGGCGAGCAAGCGCGCGGTCCTCAGCTCGCAGAAGCCCGCCGCCCAGCGCGAGGGCAACGAGGCGTACGCCGATCTCGTCGATCGGCTGGAGAACCTCGACACCGACATCGACGACCTCGGCGAGACGCTCTCCTCCGACGACTACCGCGCGATGTTCCGAGACCTCGGCGAGGCCTGACCCGACGTCGCTCGCGCCCCCGCTGTTCTCTCTGCCCGCTCGCTCCGGCGCTCTCGTTCCTCTCTCTGCCCGCTCGCTTCCGCGCTTCCGACGATACCCCTCCCATCGCGAGTTCCGGCCGTGGCGTTCGGACCCCGACCGGATATCGATGACTGCGTCCGGATCCCGACCGAAGTTTGAACGGATCCCGGACCGACTCTGCACCAAAGTTGTCCGGTAGTTGAAAAATCTATATCCCCGTCATCGCCCTCGTCCGGAACATGACGGACCGAGACACGCGGCGACGGTTCCTGACGACGAGCGGTGGACTGGTAACGCTGGGGCTCGCCGGTTGCCTCGGCGACGGCGGAAGCGACGGCGCCGACGCGGACGGCGACGACGGGATGGACGGGAACGAAACGGACGACGGCATGAACGAGGGCGATGAGATGGACGGTGGCGACGGAATGGACGATGGCGATGAGATGGACGGCGACGACGAGATGACGGAATCCGCCACGGTCCGCGTCCGGATCGAGAACGTCGCGTCCGCGGAGTTCTATCCCGCGGACACGTCGACCGACGGCGCCGTCTGGGTCACGCCGGGGGCGTACGCCGTCCACGAGGGCGGGAATCCGATATACGAGCTCGGCGAGCCGGCGTCCGTCGGACTCGAAGCGCTGGCCGAGGCCGGGCCGCCGACGGGGTTCGAGGGAGAAGACGGGCTCGTCGACGAGCTCGGCGCGTCGACGGATGTCCACGACTCGGGGCCGTACACCCCCGCGGACACGGTCGCGGACCCGAACGATCCGACGGGGGAGGTCCCGGGGGCCCCGCCGATCGCGCCCGGCGGCGCCTTCGAGTTCGAGGCGACGGTCGCGCCCGGCCAGCGGCTCTCCTTCGCCTCGATGTTCGTCCCGTCGAACGACGTCTTCGTCTCGACGGGCGAGGACGGCGCCGCGCTCTGGCCCGAGGAGGGCGACCCGGTCGACGGCGACGTCACCGACGCCGTGTCCCTGTTCGACGCTGGGACGGAGCCGAACGCGGAGCCACCCGGCACCGGTCCCGACCAAGCGCCCGCGCAGGACGCGCCAGATCAGGGCGACGACGAGGGCGGGACTGTACGGCGGCTGAGCGACGTCGACGACGGCCACGAGTACCCGGCCGCCGAGGACGTGGTTCAAGTGACTGTAACCCCGACGTAAACTATGATCGACGTTACCGAACGGCGAGACGCGTTGCTCGCGACGGCGGCGGGGACCGCCGGGGTCGCCGGTTCGTACCTCGTCACGGGCTGGTCGCCCGCGTTCGTCGTCCGCCCCGTCGATCAGGCCATCGTCAACCTGACGCCCGGGCCGATCGTGACCTTCATGATCGAGAACGTCGGCGACGCGGGCCACCTGGTCCACATCGCCATGGCGTTCGCCGCCGTGATCGGGCTGTTCGCCGCGGTCGCGTTCGCCGGCCTGCAACTCTCGGCGCGCACAGAGAGTTCGCCGGTCGGCGCCGCGGCGACCGGTCTGGCGTCGTGGCTGCTCGCCGCCGGTCTGACCGGCGGTCCGACCCAGGCGCTGGGCGTTGCGCTCCCCGCGGCGGTCGCCGTCGCGATCGGCGGTCTCCCGCCCGACGCGTCCGAACCGTCGTCTCCCGACCCGGCCTCCGGCGACGGGTCCTCGGTCGCGGTCGACTCGACGAAAGCCGTCGACGCGGTGCGTCGCCGGACGCTCGGCGTCGTGGCGGCGACGTTCGGGTTCGTCGTCACGGCTGTCATCGGTCGGCGGTTGCCGGACGCGGACGGTGACGACACGCTCGCCGACGCCCCGCGGTCGGAGGGCGCGACCGAGCGGCTCCGCGAGGTCGGCGCGGCCTCGCTGGCGGTCGAGAGCGACGGTCTCCTCGGCATGGTGAGTCCCATCGGCGAGTTCTACAACGTCGACATCGCGGAGTTCGACCCGGAGGTCACCGCGGCGGAGTGGTCGCTGACGTTCACCGGCGAGACCGGCGGCGAGCGGACGGTCGCCTTCGACGAGCTGACCGACCGACCCGTCGAGCACCGCGCGGTGACGCTCCGGTGCGTCGGCGAGGACCTGAACGGCCGCAAACTGGACAACGCCGTCTGGACGGGGACCCCGATCCGTCCCCTGCTCGAGTCCGTCGACCCGCAGGGCGACTGCAACTGCGCGATGCTGCGCGGCGAGGACGGCTACTACGTCCAGTTCCCGGTCGACGTGCTCGCCGACGGCTTCCTCGCGTGGGGGATGAACGGGAAGGAGCTCCCGCCCGGCCACGGCCACCCGGTCCGGGTGCTGATCCCGGGCCACTGGGGGGAGACGAACGTGAAGTGGCTCTCGGAGATCGAGCTGTTGAACGTGGAGGAGGACGGCTACTGGGAGGAACGCGGTTGGGAGGGGACCGGCGAGGTGAAGACGGTCGCCAAGCTCTGGGACGAGGGGATCACGGAGCTCGACGACGGCCGGATCGAGCTGGCCGGCCACGCCTACGCCGGGACCCGCGGGATCGAGCGCGTCGAGGTCTCGACCGACGGGGGCGACTCGTGGACCGACGCCGCCCTCTCCGACCCGCTCCCCGACGCCGACGTCTGGCGGCAGTGGCGCCACGTCTTCGACCCCGACGGGACGAGCGAGGTCGTCGTCCGCGCGGTCGACGGTGAGGGGAACCGCCAGATCCGAGAGCCGTCGGACCCGTCGCCGACCGGCGCCTCGGGCTGGGTCCGCCGGACGGTCGGGTGACCGCCCGCCGCAGTCCGTCGATCGCCTCGCCGGGCACCCGCCCGCGTCGCAACGACTTTCACACCCCACCCGACACAACAGTACGCCAAATGGAGAAGGCCCTGTGGTACCTGTTCGTCGCGAGCCGCGGTGGCGCCAACAGGGTCCGGATCGTCCGGGAACTCCGCGCCCGCCCCCGGAACGCGAACGAACTCGCGGAGGAACTGGACGTCGACTACAACACGATCACCCACCACCTAGAGATGTTAGAAGACCACGACGTCGTCGAGCCGAGCGACCACGACTACGGGAAGCTCTACTTCCTGACCGACCGCTTCGAGCGTCACACGGACGCGTTCGAGGAGATCACGTCTGAGGTGGACGCCGAATGAATCCCGCGACGCCGACCGGGATCGCCGTCCTACTCGCGGGCGTCAACAGCGCGCTGCTGGCGGTGCTGGCCGCGGTCTGGCTCCGCAACTACCGGGAGTTCGGCTCCACGCTACTCCTGGGGTTGCTCGGGTTCAGCGCCGTTCTGCTGGTCGAGAACCTGGTCTCCGTCGCCTTCTTTTTCAGCAGCATGCGGACGCTGTACGCGATGGACCCGCTCGTGGGGCGAGTCGTGCTCGCGATGAGCGTGCTCGAACTGCTCGCGGTGTCGCTGCTGACGTACGTGACGCTGAAGTGACCGGGCTCCGTCGCGGTCGGGCCGCGAGCCGCGACCCCCTCACGAGAGCTGGTCGCCGACCAGCCGGTCCGCCTCTGCGAGGAACGCGTCGCGCTCGTCGATCGGGATCGTCGCGCCCGCGGCGACGTCGTGACCCCCGCCATCGCCGCCGACGGCCCGACTCGCCTCCCGCATCACCGCGGAGAGGTCGAGCCCCCGCCGCACGAGGTCGTGGGAGCCACGCGAGGACACCTTCAGCTCCTCGGCGCTCTCCTCCGCGAACGCGATCACGGGCTTCGAGCGGTCGACCGCCGGCGAGCCGATCGCCATCCCGGCGACGATCCCGACGATCGTCTCGCGGATCCGCGAGCCGGCGTCGAACCACTGGAGGTGCTCCGCCTCGGTGACGCCCTCCGTCTTCACCCACTGGAGCCCCTCGGAGAGGTTCCGGCGGTGGGTCCGGAGGAGCCGCCGGGCCTCGGCGAGGGCGTCGCCGCGGTCGCCGAGACACACCGCGAGACCGACGTCGGCGCGCTCGTACCGGGCGGTCGCGTTGAGCAGTGTCGAGAACTCGCTGACGTCCCGCAGCTCCGTGCCGGGCTCCTCGTCGACGAGCGTGTAGGAGGTGCCGACGAGCGCCTCGATCTGGTCGGCGGGGACGCCGGAGGCGACGGCGCGGCGCATCAGCGCCGAGGCGAGGGTCCGCCGCTCCTCGCCGTCGAGGTCGACCCAGCGGCGCCACTCGCCGTCGCGTCTCACGTCGACGTCGAGGTCGGTCAGGAAGGAGATCGCCCCCGCCTCGTCGTTCGAGACGCCCGGGATCTTCACGTCCGAGGCGTACTCCAGCAGCTTCGGCAGCGGTCGGGTCTGTCTCCCGTACAGGTCCAGGTCGGTGCGCGTCTCGATGACGCCGGCGTCGACGCCGTCGGCGACGATCGCCTCGTTGGCGCCGGCGAGCCCGCCGTCGGAGTCCTGCATGTCCCCGACCGCGCCGACGACCGCGAGCGCGGCGAGGTCGCGGTTGTCGCCGTCGGGACCCTCCAGCGCTCGCGCGAGCACGTAGCTGGCGCCCGCGCCCGACAGCTCGCTCGCGCCGTCGATCCCCTCTAAGAGGGGGTTGAGGTGGAACTCCGTGTCGCGGTCGGCCGGCTGGTGGTGGTCGGCGATCACGGGGACGAAGTCGCCGCGGGCCTCGTGGTCGGCGATCGCGTCGAGCTGCCCGGAGCCGAAGTCGGTGAACAGCACCACGTCGAACTCGCGGGCGGCGATGCCGGCGATGGACTCGGCGTCCAGCTGCTTCTCGAAGACGACCTCGTGGTCGATCCCGGCGCGCGCGAGCGCCGACGAGGCGACCCCGGCGCTCGTCAGCCCGTCGGCGTCGATGTGCGACGCGAGCAGCACCCGGTCGGCGGCGCGGAGGCGGTCGGCGCAGGCGCTCGCGCGCTGGGCGAGGTCCGGCACGGGTGAGTCGGCGACTGCCATTACCCCTCGTTGGCTCGCGATCGGGGATAAACTCACGCTTCGGTGCGGAGCGCGGTCGAACCGCGCGACGCCCCGAACTCCGGCGGCGGCGGAGACCGAGGCATCACTTGCCGTAACTGACGGTTATAGACCTCTGTAGATATATGCACTACACACATGACACGTGGGTTCAACACCCGGAGTCTCCACGCCGGCGCCGCGGCCGACCCGGCGACCGGGTCGCGAGCGACCCCGATACACCAGACGACCTCGTTCGTCTTCGACGACGCGGACACGGCGGCGGAGCTGTACGCGCTCCGGGCGGAGGGCCACATCTACTCCCGGCTCTCCAACCCGACCGTGAGCGTCCTCGAGGACCGGATCGCCGACCTCTCCGGCGGAACGGACGCGGTCGCGACCGCCTCGGGAATGGCCGCCTTCGACGCGATAACGACCGTGCTCGCGAGCGCGGGCGACAACGTCGTCGCCAGCTCCGAGATGTACGGCGGCACGGCCGCGTACCTCACCAGCATCGCGGACCGCCGCGGGGTCGAGGCCCGGCTCGTCGACACGCTCGACTACGAGGCGTACGAGGCCGTGATCGACGAGGACACCGCGTTCGTCCACGTGGAGACGCTCGCGAACCCCTCGCTCGTCACCCCCGACTTCGAGCGGCTCGCCGAGATCGCCCACGACAACGCGGTCCCGCTCGTCGTCGACAACACGTTCGCGACGCCGTACTGCTGTCGGCCGTTCGAACACGGCGCCGACATCACCTGGGAGTCGACGACGAAGTGGATCACCGGCAACGGCACCACCGTCGGCGGCGTCCTCGTCGACGGCGGCTCCTTCCCGTGGGATCACCCCGACGCCGACTACGACGAACTGGACGGGCAGTCGCCGGCCTACCCGGTCGACTTCGTCGAGCAGTTCGGCGACGCCGCCTTCGGCAACGTCGCCCGCCAGCGCGGGGTGCGCCCGACCGGCGGCCAGCAGTCCCCGTTCGACGCGTGGCAGACGATCCAGGGGCTCAACACGCTCCCGCTCCGGATGGAGCGCCACTGCGAGAACGCCCGGACCGTCGCCGAGTTCCTCCGCGACGACGACCGGGTCGACTGGGTGACTTACCCCGGCTTCGAGGATCACCCGAGCCACGACAACGCCGCCGAGTACCTCGACGGCTTCGGCGGGATGGTCACTTTCGGCGTCGACGGCGGCTTCGAGGCCGCCAAGGCGCTGTGCGAGTCGGTCGAGCTGACGAGCTTCCTCGCGAACGTCGGCGACGCGAAGACGCTCGTCATCCACCCCGCCTCCACCACGCACGCGCAGATGGACGAGACTCAACAGCGGCTCGCCGGCGTCTTCCCCGACATGCTCCGCCTCTCCGTCGGGATCGAGGACCCCGACGACGTGACCGCCGACCTCGACCGCGGGCTGGCGGCGGGCGAGCGAGCGACCGGGGGGCAGTGAGATGAGCGCGACGCCATCGGAGGACGGGACCGTCTCGCTCGGCGAGTTCGTCTTCGAGTGCGGTCAGTCGGTCCCCGACCTGGAGGTCGCCTACGAGACGCACGGGGAGTTCGACGGCGACAACGTCGTGTTGGTCTGTCACGCGCTCACCGGCAGTCAGAACGTCGCGCGCTCCCCGTCCCCCGAGCGGGACGCCGGTCAGGCTGGACAGGCCCGCGCGTGGTGGGACGACATCGTCGGGCCCGGGAAGGCGATCGACACGACGGAGTACTTCGTCGTCTGCGCGAACGTCCCCGGCTCCTGTTACGGCACGACCGGCCCGGCGAGCGCGCGCCCCGCCGACCTCGATCTCCCCGACGAGCCCGACCACGACCGGTGGGGGACCGCGTTCCCGCCGGTGCAGGTCGAGGACTGGGCGCGCGCCCAGCGCCGCCTGCTCGACCAGCTCGGGGTGGGGCGGCTGCGCGCCGTCGTCGGCGGCAGCGTCGGCGGGATGAACGTCTTGGAGTGGGCCAAGCGCTACCCGGACGACGTCGACCGGATCGTCCCCATCGCGACCGCCGGGCGGCTCGACGCCCAGTGCCTCGCGCTCGACGCGGTCGCTCGGCGCGCGATCCGCGCGGACCCCGACTGGAACGGCGGCGACTACTACGGCGAGGGCCGCGGCTCGCCCGACGAGGGGCTCGCGCTGGCCCGCCAGATCGGTCACATCATGTACCTCTCGAAGTCCTCGATGGAGCGGAAGTTCGGTCGCCGCTCCGCGGGCCGCGACTCGCTGACCCGCGAGGAGGGCGACCTCGGGCTGCCGCCGGAGCCGACGGCGGCCTTCTTCCCCTACCGGGAGGTGGAGTCGTACCTCGACTACCAGGCCGAGGGGTTCAGCGACCGCTTCGACGCCAACAGCTACCTCTACCTCACGCGCGCCATGGACGAGTACGACCTCGCCGCCGGCCACGGGACCGACGCCGACGCGCTCGCGGCGTTCGAGGGCGAGGCGCTGCTGATGAGCTTCACCGCCGACTGGCACTTCACCGTCGAGCAGTCCGCGTCGCTCGCGACCGCCTTCCGCGACCGCGACGTCCCCGTCGCCCACCACGTGATCGACTCCGACCACGGCCACGACGCGTTCCTCGTCGAGCCCGAGCACGTCGGCCCGCCGCTCAGCGACTTCCTCGCGGAGGGGGTCGAGGGCCGAGCCGTCTCCGACGACGGCGGCGAGGGAGACGAGTCCGCGCGCCCCGAATCCGACCACGCGCCGGTGCACGCGAGCCTGTTTCAGGGGTAGCGGACGCTTTTAAATACCACCGTGCGGTTGGCGCGCGCCTCCGAGTGGCCGGTAGGCCACGAGGAGCGCGTGCGAGGGAGTCCGCGGCCGCCGCCGGCGGCCGCGGCAAGGCTGGGGAGGTGCGAGGTGCCGTGCGCAGCGGGGCAGGGCGGGACTCGAAGGGACAGTCGCCGGCGGCTCCGCCGCCGGCTGGGGCTTTGGCGGTGTTCACCGTCACTCCGCCACCAGCAACCACTTATAACCGAGCGGCTGGGGCTTTGGCGGTGTTCACCGTCGTTCCATCAGCGACTGCTTGTGAGCGAGCGGCCCGATCTCTGGTGGCGTTCACCGCTGATCCGCGATCGGATATTTATAGGCGAGCGGCCGAGCCCCGGCGCGGGCCTCTCACGCCGCCAATCCATCACCATCAATCATGGTAATGTTCATAGTTCTCGACGCCATGGTGTGTAAGGTATGCCCGGTGGACACGCGCAGACGCTCCGACCGTTCCTGTGGCGCGCCGAACGACTGTACCCAGACACCGAGATCGTCTCTCGGACGCACGAGGGGCGGACGCGGCACACGTACGCGGAGTACGCCGACCGAACCGCACGGCTCGCGAACGCGCTCGACGAGCACGGGATCGAGCGCGGCGACAGGGTCGCGACGTTCTGCTGGAACCACACGCGCCACTTCGAGACGTACTTCGGCGTCCCGAACACCGGCGCGCAGCTCCACACGATCAACCCCCTGCTCCCCGACGAACACATCCGGTACATCGTCGACGACGCCGACGACGAGATCGTCTTCGTCGACCCGTCGCTCGCCGAGAAGCTCGCCGGCGCGGCCGAGGACGCCGCGGAGTTCGCCGACGTCGACTTCGTCGCGATGGGGTCGGAGGGGATCGACGCGCTCGACGCGCCCGCCTACGAGGAGTTCATCGCGGACCGGTCGACGGAGTACGACTGGCCCGACCTCGACGGCGACCAGCCCGCCGGCCTCTGTTACACCTCGGGGACGACGGGGAAGCCGAAGGGCGTCGAGTACACCCAGTCGATGCTGTGGAGCCACACGATGGCCTCGCAGACGCCGCAGGGGATCCCGATGGAGGACTCCGACGTCGTGATGCCGGTCGTCCCCATGTTCCACGTCAACGCGTGGGGGATGCCGTTCACCGCGACCGCGGCGGGCGCGAAGCACGTCTACCCCGGCCCGTCGCCGTCGCCGGCCGACCTCGCGGCGCTGATCGAGGAGGAGGGCGTGACGATCTCCGCGGGGGTCCCGACCGTCTGGCTCGGCCTCCGGGAGTACATCGCCGAGGGCAACGACGTCGACCTCTCGACGCTCGACACCGTGATCGTCGGCGGCGCGGCCGCCCCCCGGGCGCTGATCGAGTGGTACGACGACCGGGGCGTCGAGGTGCTCCACGCGTGGGGGATGACCGAGATGTCCCCGATCGGCACCGTCTCTCACCTCACGGACGACCTGCGCGACGCCGACTACGAGACGCAGGTCGACAAGCGGTCGAAGCAGGGGCTCGTCGTCCCCGGGCTGGAGTTCGAGGTGATCGACGAGGACGGCGAGGAGATCCCGTGGGACGGCGAGGCGTTCGGCGAGCTCCGGATCCGCGGGCCGTGGGTCACCAAGGAGTACTTCGCCCGGCCCGAGGCCAGCGAGGAGGAGTTCGTCGACGGCTGGCTGAAGACCGGCGACGTGGTCACCGTCGACGAGGACGGCTACCTCAAGCTCGTCGACCGCACGAAGGACGTAATCAAGTCGGGCGGCGAGTGGATCTCCAGCGTCGAGCTGGAGAACGCGATCATGGCGTACGACGGCGTGAGCGAGGCGACCGTGATCGGCGTCCCGCACGAGCGCTGGCAGGAGCGCCCGGTCGCGTTCGTCGTCCCGGTCGACGACGTCGACCGCGGGGCCCTGGTCGACGAGATCGAGTCCGGGCTCCGCGAGGAGTACCCGAAGTGGTGGGTCCCGGACGCGGTGGAGTTCATCGACGAGGTCCCGAAGACCGCCACCGGGAAGTTCTCCAAGAAGGACCTGCGCGAGCAGTACGCCGACCAGTCGCTCGTCGAGGGGTCGGTGCCGGAAGAGGACGCGCCGGAGCAGGAGTAGCCGCGGACGCGGCGCCGTTCTCGACTGTTACTCGCCGCGGTCGCCGACGATCCACTTGTGCGAGTAGCTCTCGCCGCAGGTGCAGTGGGCGTACGCGTGGACCACGTCGCCATCGGCGTAGAGGCCGCCGACCTCCTCGTTCTGCGCCTCCGCGAACGCGAAGACGAACCGCACGTCGTGGTCGTCGTCGGGGGTCTCCTCGGCGACGGGACACTCCCCGCCGTCGAGCGACCGACCGATCGTCCCCTCCGCGCCCATCGCCGTCTTCGCGAACTCCATCGCGCCCATCCCAGTGCCGGCCTCGAACGCCGACCGGCCGGTCTCGCCGTCGAGGATCAGCCGCACGCCGCCGTCCGTCCCGGTGCCGACGTTCCGGAGCCGGGAGTCGTCGTCGAGGTACGCGTCGCTGAGGTAGAAGACGACGTCGTCGAGCCGCTCGCCGGCGAGGAACTCGTCGAGTTTGCTCATGCCGGCCGGACGCGCGTGAACGGTAAAAGGAGTGCGAGTCGCGACCGAACGGACCGATGACAGATCGTGTGGAATCATCGTGTTCAGATAAGGAT
>NZ_NHPE01000092.1:0-29626 GCF_002252895.1 Halorubrum sp. Eb13
ATCGAGGAGGTCGCGCCCGGCGAGGTCGCGCTCGACGCCGACGGCTACGCGGTCCGCGCGTTCGAGACGGAGCACCGGACCGTCTCGCAGGGGTACGTCCTCGACGAGGACGACCGGCCCGGTCGGTTCGACCGCCCGAGGGCGGAGGAACTCGGCGTTCCCGTCGGCCCGAAGTTCGGCCGGCTCCACGACGGCGAGCCCGTCGAGGCCGAGGACGGGACGGTCGTCGAGCCGGATCAGGTCGTCGGCCCGCCGCGGCCCGGTCGGACGCTCGTCTACACCGCCGACACGCGCCCGCGAGAGCGGACGGTCGAGGCCGCCGCCGGCGCCGACCTCCTCGTCCACGACGCGACCTTCGGCGACGACATGGCCGACCGCGCCCGCGACACGGCCCACTCCACCGGCCGCGAGGCCGGGGAGATCGCCGAGCGCGCGGACGCGGAGCGGCTGGCGCTCGTCCACATCTCCTCGCGGTACGCGGCCGACGCCTCGCCGATCCGCCGGGAGGCGCGGGAGGCGTTCGACGGCGACGTGCTCCTCCCGGACGACGGCGACCTCGTCGAGGTGCCGTTCCCCGACGCGGAGGAGTAGGGTCGGCCGAATCGTGGCCCGGATCGACCCCCCCTTCCGGGAAAGCTTGATGAGTCGCGCCGCCGACCCCTCGCGTATGTCAGACGACTGCATCTTCTGTTCGATCGTCGCCGGCGACATCCCGGCGCGGACCGTCCACGAGACCGACGACGTGCTTGCGTTCCTCGACGCCAACCCGCTCGCACGCGGGCACACGCTCGTGATCCCGAAGTCGCACGCGCAGCACGTCGGCGACCTCGACGACGACCTCGCGAGCGAACTGTTCGCGACGGTGACCGAGCTCACCCCGCGGGTGCAGGCCGCGGTCGACGCCGACGGCGCCAACGTCGGGATCAACGACGGCGAGGCGGCCGGGCAGGAGGTCCCCCACGTCCACGTCCACGTCATCCCGCGGTTCGAGGGCGACGGCGGCGCGCCCCTCCACGCGGTGGGCGGGACGCGACCCGACCTCTCCGACGACGAACTGGACGCGGTGGCCGAAGCGATCGCCGGGTGAGGGCGGCCCTCGTCGACGGCCGAGTACCGCGCCCCTGATAAACGGCGGCCCTCGTCGACGGCCGGCGTACGACAGAGTTAACAGCGAAACTCCGAGTAGCCGACCGCATGCAGGCGACGACGCTCGCGCTCGTCGGAGCGACCGGCGGCGCGGGGACGACACGGACCGCCGTCGAACTGGCCGCGCTGGGCGCGAGGGACGGCCGCGACGTGGCCGTGGTCGACGCGGCGTTCACGACGCAGGGGCTCTCCGAGTACGTCTCGGGGCGGATAGACCCGGACGTGACGGCGCTCGTCACCGACGAGACCGGCGCGTCGCTGTCGGCGGCGGCGTACGCGACCGACACCGGGTCGAGCGATCGTGACGGGGAACCCGATCTCTCGGGACGCGCCGATCTGCTCCCGGCCCGCGCGCCGTTCGAGCGCGCCGCCCGCGCGAAGACGGCCGAGGCCGCGTGGAAGCTGGAGCGACGGATCGACGAGGCGGCGACCGCGTACGACGCCGTGGTCGTCGACGCCGCCCCCGTGGGGTCGAACGAGGCGGTCGCGGCGGTCACGGCCGCCGACCGCGTTGAGGCGGTGACCCCGGCGACGGCGCACGGCCGCGACGCGCTCCAGCGGCTCCGCGGCCGCGTGGCCGACGTCGGCGGGAGCGTCGACGGGACGGTCGCGGTGGCTCGCGCGGAAGGGCCGGCCGAGAGCGACGTCGGGGAGAACGCCGACACCCGGCTTCCGGCCGTCGACCCCGCGGTCGAGAGCGCCCCCGCGGCGGCGACCGGGACCGGCGACTACGTCGCGGCGCTGGCCGAGACGTACGAGCGCGCCTTCGACGCGGCGCTCGGGATCGAGTTCGAGGAGCCGGGGCTGGTCGATCGGATTCGGTCCTGAGGCGGTCGGAAGGACGGTGAGGAGCGGAATCGAAGGCGGTCGAGACGGTCAGCGCAGGCCGTCCGGCGATCCCAACGCGCCGCCGAGAGCGTCGCCGTCGCCGCGGAGGCCGTCGCCGAGCGGCGCGGAGCCCGCGACGTGCGCGTCGACGGCCTCGGCGACCGCGGGGACCGGGTCGTGGGTCTCGACGTACGTCGCCAGCGCGAAGTCGGCCTCGTCGCCGCCGGCGAGCGCGACCGCTTCGCTCCGGGCGGTCCGTCCGTCGAGCCAGTCGCGGACGACGCTCCGGCGGCTCGGCGCGAGCGGGCAGACGCCCTCGACGCCGCAGCGGTGGAGCGCCTTCGCGCCCGTCATCGGCGTCACCCCGGCCTCGCGGGCGGCGTCGCCGACGCTCCGCCCGGCCGTGTACGCGTCCACCAGCGTCGCGGTCGCGGCCGGGGTACACGGGAGGTCGTCCGCGTGCGCCGCGAGCCGGTCGACGAGCGGCGTCTCCGTGTCGTCGGCGACGGCGACACCGCGGTCGCGCTGGCTCGCGGTCACCTCTACCCCGTCCGCGATCTCCGACAGCGTCATGCGAACCGATGGCTCGGTCAGCGGGTTAAAACCACCGTACTGCGGCGGTGCGAGACCGCCGATCACCGACCGGTAACCGGTCGGTTCGAACGCGTCGATCCGGCCGATCACCCCCGAATTCGCCCGGGTTTAAGTAAGGCATCGGGCCCGAGTTCGACGTGTGATGAGTCAGGCACGCTCGACCCGCGTCCGTTCGCACCGCACCGAGACCGCCGACCGCGCCGCCGAGACGACCGCCGACGGAGAGGCGACCGCCGATCGCGAGGCGACCGCCGACAGCGAGACGACCGCTGCGGCGGGGGAGAGAGAGGCCGAAGGGACGCCGGCGACCGGACCGACCGCCGTCGACGAGTGTCCCGAGTGCGGCGGTCGGACCCGCGTCGACTCCGCCGAACGCGTCTGTACGGAGTGCGGACTCGTCGTCGAGGCCGATCGGATCGACCACGGCCCGGAGTGGCGGTCGTTCGACGACGACGACGCGAACCCCAAGCGCACCGGCGCGCCGCTGACGCGCTCGCGGCACGACCGCGGACTCTCGACGGAGATCGGTCGCTCGACACGCGTGAAGGGGCGCAAGCGCCGGCGGCTCGCCCGGATGCGGACCCAGCACAACCGGGCGCAGATCTCGACGAAGCGCGACCGCAACAAGGTGTACGCGTACACCGAGATCCGTCGGCTGACCGGCGTCTTGGAGCTCCCCGACAGCGTCCGCGACGCGGCCTGCGCGCTGTTCGACTCGGCGCAGGACGAGAGCCTGCTGCGGGGGCGGTCGCTGGAGGGCTTTTCCGCCGCCTGCGTCTACGTCGCCTGCCGAACCGCCGACGTGGCCCGCACGGTGGGCGAGGTGTGCGCCGAGGCGAAGGCGACCGAGGACGAGCACCAGGCCGCCTTCGACGCGATGAACCGAGAGCTCGGGCTCCCGATCGGCCCGACCGGACCCGCGGAGTACCTCCCGCGGTTCGCGAGCGACCTCGGCTGCGCGGCCGACGTGGAGCGGCGGGCGGGCGAGCTCGCGGAGCGCGCCGTGGAAGAGGGGATCGCGAACGGCCGCAACCCGGTCGGCGTCGCCGCCGCCTGCCTGTACACCGCGGCCCGCGAGCTGGGCGCCGACTGCACGCAGCGGGAGGCGGCCGACGTCGCCGACGTGACGCCCGTGACGGTCCGGCGGACGTACGTGGACCTGACCGGGGAGTGAGCCGCGCGCGACCGGGGCGCCGCGGGCGGAGCCGTCAGCCGATCAGGAGCCAGCCGAGGACGACGGCGGTCCCGCCGACGACGGAGCTGACGGCCGCGTGAGTGCGGAGTCGGTCGCGGAGGCGGTGTCCGTCGGCCGCGGCGTCCGCGGGGCAGGTCTCGCTTCCGGCCGTGCACTCGGGCAGCAGATCGACGGCGACGTGGAGGAACACGCCGGCCCCGACGCCGAACAGCAGACCGCGGACGGTGCTGGACGGGGTGACGCCGACCGCGGCGACCGGGAGGGCGATGAGGCCGACGGCGGCCGCCGGGAGCGCGAGCACGGCGACCGACCGGTCCCGCCCGGCGAGGCGGCGCGCCGCGGCGTACCCGGCCGGCGCCTTGTGCGAGACGAGCGCGATACCGAGCAGCGACGTGAGCGACGGCATCGCGCCGTAAATGGCGCCGATGATCGCGCCGGCCGCGAGCGCGTGGACCGTCAGCTCCGCGGCCGTGTGGTCGACCGGGAGATCGAGGTGCGTGAACCGGTGTCCGAGCGAGTGACCGGCGTACCCCGCCAGGAAGCCGACGGCGATGCCGAGGCTACCGAAGCGCCCGTGTTGGGCGAGCGCTTGCGGGATCAGAAACAACGCCGTGCTCGTCACCATCGCGCCGCTCGCCAGCCCGTACCCCCAGACCGGTTCGAGCGGGTGATCGGCCGCCGCCGCCCGGGCGCCCAGCGGCGCGCCGAGCGCCATCGCACCGAACGCCACCCACGAGATCGCGGGCAGCTTCCACGTGACGTCGGTCGCGAGCGCGAGCGCCGAGAGAGCGACGAGCGCGAGCACGCCGGCGCCGCCGATCGCCCGCTCGCGGGTCGACAGCGGGACCCGATCGCCGTTCGCCCGGTCGGCGATGTCTTCGAAAGACACCATTGTGCATTAATAACTATATTGTATTAATTGATAATTGTTCCGCCGAGGACGCGATTCGCGGAGCGCTATCGGGGCGTCGAATCCGGGACGAACGGGCCGAGAGAGCCGCAGTCCGTGACGCCCCGTCGGGCGGGCGCGCGGCGTCAGCGGGGACGCCGCGAGCCGAGGCGCGCGGAGCGGCCGACGGTACGAGAGGAACGCGGTACGGCCGGCGGCGCGGTAGGCGCGTGGTGCACGCGGTGCGCTCTGGCGAGCGCAGCAAAAATGTGAGGTCACAGAGGCCATTACCTGATATTTCTGTCATACCACTTATCATCCTATCTGCTGATATACGGATGTCGACCGGGAATATCGGTCGACGCGATCCCCGGAACGGGGAACGCTGTCAGAGGCACGGCGCGTGACTCGGTGAGGACAGCGAGTCACGCAGGTCGCCGCTCGGAGGACGTCGGTGGGAGACCGGGCCGAGTGTGAGGCCGAGCAGACGACCTCGTCCGGTCGCGTGAGACGGAGAGCTGAACGGCCGTCGAGTCCCGCACACGCGTACATATTCGGTATCGCCCGCGGGAAGCGGATTATTCCGTGAAACGTGACATACTGATTCGGTGAAATTATTCGGCATGAATTCGGACGTGTCAGTTACTCGGTTCGACGCGGCGAGTGCACCATCCGCGCTCGACGCAATGTTCGATGCGGTCTCGGCGTTCAAAAACACGGAAGGCGACGAGCTCCGACGCCTCGATAGGTACGTCAGCCCCGATGGCATAAACCTCCTCTTCGGCGGGCCGGGCGGTTCAGCGACGCGTCTCGAAGAGGGAACGCTGTCGTTCCGGTACGACGACGTGTTCGTGACGATGACGCACGACGAGCTGATCGAGGTCATCGACGCCGACGCGTTCCGCTCACGGCCATTGCATTACGGACTCTCAGCGGACGCACGCGCACGGGAGTCGACCGAAGCGGCTCTCGAAGTGGCGGCAACGGCACTCGCCGAGGCTGAAGAACACGTCTGGACCGCCGCTACCAACGCGTCGGACAGTGAACTCGTTGACCCGCTCTGGGCAGTGGTGGAGCGGCTCTGGGCCATTCAGACATTGATCGATGACCTGACCGCTCGGCCGTGTTCGACTGAACCGCTGGCAACACGGGTCGATGACGAGCGGTGACGAGGTGACCGAGGACGCGCTGTTCAACCTCGGCGTCGACCTCAACCGGGAAGAGACAGTAGGCGGCGCTGTTGATCGGACACTGACCGCGATCCGTGCCACACTGGGAGACGCAGCGATTACCGTGTGGCGAAACCACAACGAGCGCGACAGCAGCGTTGAGAACGCCCAACCGCCGGAACAGCCGTCCCAACCGGCGTTTAGTTCCGAACGTCATATCGGTCGGCCGGGCCGAACACCCCCACCGGACGCAGCTCTTATCAAGCGATGTTTCACGACTGATGCGCCGGCTCGAACCGACGGGGTGGCCGGACCAATCGCACCGGATGACAGCCGCTGGCTGCCGCGTGAGGAACTGTTCGTTCCGATCGGTTCCGAGCGTGTGCTGTCGGTTGGATGGGGTCACCGCGACGCTGCGACCGCGTTGGACGGGGCCGCCGTCCGCGATGTCCTAGAGCGAGCAGCGGAGTTACTGGCCGCGGCACTCGACCGCATTGGCTCCCAGACACGTGAGCCGACAGGCGAGAGCGCCTCTGAGATTCGCCTCGGGGCGTTTCAACAAGCGATTGAGGACGCCGCCGATGGCGTCGCCATTCTTGACGACGAGTCGTACGTCTATATCGACCAGACGCACGTCGACATGTACGGATTCGACAGCAAACAGGAGTTGCTCGGTCGAAGTTGGCGAGAGCTATACGCTGCGGATGAAGCGGCACGGATCGAGAAGGAAGCTTTCGACGCGCTCGAACGCGATGGTCACTGGCAGGGGCGAGTAACGGGAAGTCGGCCAGATGGAACGACGTTCCCGGCGGAGCTGTCCCTGACGATGGTCACCCCATCCCGAATGGTCTGTACGGTGCGTGACGTGAGCGATCGTGAAGCACGGGAACACGAACTCGCATTAAAAGAGCGGGCGCTGGACGAAGCAGGGACCAGCATCCAGATTACGGACCCGACCCAACCGGGGAACCCGTTGGTGTACGTCAACGAGGAGTTTGTACAGCTAACCGGATACGAGCGGTCAGAGGCTCTCGGCCGAAACCCGAGATTCCTCCAGGGCCCCGGATCAGATTCGGAGACGACAAAGCGCATCCGTACGGCGATCGAAACCGAGCGACCGATAACGACTAAGCTGAGAAACTACACCGCGGAGGGTGAACCGTACTGGGCGAAGCTCTCCGTGACGCCGGTTCGAGACGCAAACGGAATCGTGACAAACTACATCGGGGTTCAACACGATATTACCGAGCAACGACGGCGGATCAGAGAGCTCAGAGACCAGACTGAGCGGCTGGAACTCGTCCTCAGCGGGACGGAGACGGGCATCGGTGAGTGGGACTTCAGTACCAACACAGTCACGTTGGACGCCACTTTACGAGAGACGGTCGGAGCGAGCCCGACGACGATAGACGAATGGCAAGCAGTAGTTTATCCGGAGGACCGCGAACGTGCCGCTGACGCCCTGCGGCGCCCGATCGAGACCGGTGACCCGGCTGCTGAGACGATACGAATCGGGACGGATGACAGCGAAGTCACGTGGATAGATCTACACACCGTTGTGAGTGATGCGGGTGATGGCTCTGCCAGTGTGCTGGCGATGGGGCGAGACGCGACGAAGCGCTCCGAGCGTGTGAAATGGGCGTCGAAACTGTTTGATCAGGGCCCGCTGCTGTTCGTTCAAACTCGGGCCGTTGGCGGCGAAGCAGTCATTGAGGCCTGTGACCGGTCGTTTTCCGACGCGCTGGGGTGCGAGCGCGAAGCGGTGGTTGGACAGCCGCTCAGTGAGTTTTATGACGATAGCTCGACTGATTCACTCCAGTCAGACGGCTACGAACGCGCGCTTAGCGGTGATCTCACCGTCGCAGAACGCACGCTCGTGACGACGGACGGCGACACGGTCCCGTGTCTGTTACGGGCGATCCCACGCACCGTTGACGACGAAGTCGTCGGTACCGATGTGTTGTTTATTGATATCTCTGAACGCGAGAAGTACACTCGGCGACTGGAGGCTGTGTTTAACAGCCCACACCAGCTTACCGCGTTAGTCCGCCCCAATAAAACCGTGACTGACGTGAACGATACGCTGGTCGCACGCATCGGTGTTGATCGGTCGACAATTGTTGGTGAACCGATCGACAAATTCCCGTGGCTGAGCCTTGACCCGAACCACGGACTCACGGTTTCTGAGGCGGTCAACCGCGCGGGTGACGGTGAACTCGTCCAGACCGAAGGAGAACTACAGGGTCCAGATGGTCTCGCACGCATCGACGTGTCGTTCAAGCCAATTCGTAACGCCGCTGGTGAAATCACGCTGATCGCCGTTGAGGGGAAGGATATCACCGTGAAGACGCGACAGCGACAGCATTTACAGGTGTTCCAGCGGGTCGTCCGACACAACGTCCGCAACGATTTAAACAAGCTCGTGGGATGGACAACGATGCTCGCCGAGGAACCGGACGCTGACTGTCGTCAAGATCACCTCCGCCGACTGACGCGTATATTCGACGGATGGGAACGGCTTACGAACAAAATGCAGGTGATCGATCGCGCGATACGGGAGATACCACACGACGAGTCAACCGTTAACATCGCTGAGGTCACTGAAAAGGCCGCGACGGCGGTACGGGATGACCACTCGGACGCAACGATCGCCGTCTCTGTCGACGCGACCGACGGGACTGTCTCACGATGGCTTACACACCCGCTTACCGAGGTGATGAAGAACGCGGTGGCCGCAGGAGACAGAGAAGACCCGCACGTCAACGTATCGGTGAGACAGGCAGACGACGGCTGGCTCCAGATCGTCGTGACTGACGACGGGCCTGGCATGCCAGATATCGAGCGGGGGGTACTCGTCACCGGCGAAGAGACGCCGTTACAGCACGGTTCCGCGCTCGGGATCTGGCTGATTCGTATGTTAGTTTCGATGCTTGGCGGGGAGGTCGACGTCGACGTGACCGACACAGGTACCGAGGTCGTGCTTCGCGTTCCGACGGCGTCAGCAAACCGCAACCCGGCTTCGGTCGAACCCAGCCGGATGGCCTAAAGAGCGTACTGTACAAACCGCGAGGAGTATGGGGTGGTCGACGAACAAAGCGCGGCCTCACGACGAAGATCAGCGAGCCGAAATCCAGCGATCGAGGCCGGCTCGTGGCCCGGATTCGCCGGGTGCTATTCCGAGGTAGACTCGCCGCCACCTTCGTCGGCTGTCCCGGAGAGCTGTCGGTCCACCAACCGGACCGACGCTTCGCTATCCGAGCACGGCGCCGAGCCAACCACCTGCCATGTGGGAGCAACGCCCTGCTTCCCAGACACGCGCGCCTCGATCTGGCCGTCGCCGGTTCGTATCTCGATGACGTAATCGAGGTGCGCCGCCCCGAACCGGTCGGCGCCGTCGACGTCGGTTGTCGGCGGCAGGTGGACGAGTCCGCCGACGCCCTGATTGCGCCACTGGCCGACCAGCTCGTGGAGGAACCTGTCGAGCGTGCGGGCGTCGTGGTGCGCGAGCAGCTGCGTCATCGTCGCGATCGCGAAGGTCCCGGGTCGGTCGTCCGTCGCGAGCCGCATCGTCGCGCGCTCGGCGGCGACCCCGAGCGACGTGAGGTCGCCGCACCGGACCGACCCCGCGTCGCTCGTCGCGATGTCGACGCCGCCGTCCGCCTCCGCGCCGGGCGTCGAGTCGATGACGAGCGGGTCCATCGCCGAGAGTCGGCCGTAGACCTCGTGACGCGGGTACTTCGTCGTCAACACCGCGCCCGTTTCCGCCATCGCCTCGTACACGGCGTAGAACAGGTCGTCGTACAGCTGGGAGCTCGGCGCCGCGAAGCCGACGACGTCGTCGTACTGAACGGCGGTGTCGGCGATAAAGGCCGGCGTGACCGTCTCCGGAGAGGGGTTCAACACGGCTTCGAACACCTCTCCGGGGCGTCGCTCGGCGGCGAGCAGCCTCTCGACCAGGTCGTCCCCCCGTTCGTTGACGGAGACGGAGGGGTGGACCCACGACGACCGGTCGTCGCCCGCCGCGCTCGCGAGGGGGTCAGTAGAGCGGTTCAGGTACTCGTACACCAGCGTCGGCAGCTCGGATCCGTCGGCGCTCACCGATCCTCACCCCCGGTCGACACTGCCCGTGTGAGGGGCGCCACAGGAGTTCGCACCGCGCCGTTTCGAGCGGGGTTCATACCTGCTATTGTCGTAGTATCGCCGATAGTTCTACGTCCGAAGATATGTGGCAGGCCGGTGTGATACCGAATATGTCCGTGTGAGTTGCCGCGGTCGGCTGGCGGCCGTCACTCGAAGAAGCCGCGCATGATCTTCGACTCCGCGGCGCGGAGGTGCTGGTGGAGCGTCGACGAGGACACGTCGAATCGGTCAGCGAGGTCGGTGCCGCTGATGCGGCGCGGATCGTCGTAGTACCCCTCTCGGAGCGCCGTCTCCGCGATCTCTCGCTGGCGGGTGGTCAGGTCCGGCTCCCCGGTCGACTCGTCGGGGCCCCCGGACGGCTCGGAGACGTGCCGCTTCGAGACGAGCCGACACGAGTCGGAGACGGGAACCAGCGCCGCCCGGACCCGCCCGATCACCGTCGGATCCGTCGTCCGAAACGCCAAGACGTCGGCGTCCGGGCGGGAACGGACGCCGCGCAGCCGCGTGTCCGTCCCGGCGAGCACGTCGCGGACGGCGGCCAGCGAGCGGTCCGGCGTGTCCCGCATCCGCACGGCGACCTCGTGGGTGTCGCGGTCGACGGAGTCGACGCCGTCGAGTTCGATGCCCGGCGTCGCCGCGACGTAGTCGCGGAACGCCGTTTCGGTGTAGCCGTCGACGCGGCCGGTCAGGTGAAAGCTCTCGCCGCCGGTCATCGCGACGTGCTCGACGGCGATCGAGCCGTCCGCCGGGAGGCCGGGGAAGAGCGGCGACGGCCGCCGGCACTCCAGGGCGAAGGCGATAGACGCGTTCGACGCGGTGGCGGACTCGAGCGTCGACAGGCGCATCCCGGCGGCGTCCGCGACCGCGCCGAGCGCCCGCCGCTCCGGCTCGGCGAAGCACTCGGCGTCCGTGCTGATGAACTCGGCGACGGCGTGGACGGTCCCGTAGTGGCTCACCGGAACCGCGAACGACTCCCGGTAGCCGAAGTGGAGCAGCCGGTTGATCCACTCGCCGTGACCGGCCGCGGTCGCCTGCCCGTCCACGGCGTGCTGCCGCTCGTCGCGCGTGGCGGCGACGACCGCGGGGAACGACTGCTCGTCGGTCTCGTACAGCTTCGCGGGTCCGCCCGGCTCGGTCACCTCGACCGGGTCGACCCGCTTTGCGGCCGGGTCGTACGTGCCGACGAACGCGTACTCCGCCACCCGACCGCCGACGTCGACGATCGCTTCGCGCACCGCAGCCGGCGTCTCCGCCGTCGCGATGGTCTCAACGGCGTCGACGACGCCCTCCCGCAGGTCCCTGTGCCGGTTCGCCTGTCGCCGGGTGCTGGCGACGTCGTTCGAGAGGCCCGCTATCGACGTCTCCTGGCGGAGCTGGGTGAGCGCGGCCGAGACCTGCTGGCTCACCGCCCGGATGAACGACTCCAGCGACTCGTTCCGCTCGTCGACGACCACGCTCAGCAGGCTCGTGTCACCGAGCTGCGTGGCGAGCGCCTGCTTCCCGGCCGCGTCGGCCGAGTCGACGACGGCGTCGGCCGGGAGCCAGCACGTCTCGGGCTCGCTGAACGCTCGCCAGAGGTCCGTCTCGCCCGGCTCGATGCGTCGGCGACTGGGCGGGGCGGCCTCGTCGCCCGCGGTCGCCAGCCGCACCAGCTCCCCCTCCGAGGTGTCGCGGTCGTATATCGCTAGCTCGTCCGCCGTCACCACGTCGGCGACCGCCTCGACGCAGGCGTCGAACGCGTCCTGCGGGTCCGTCGCCTGGAACACGCGGTTGCTCACGGCGTAGAGGTTCGTCAGCCGGCGCTGACGGTCGAGCTCGTCGCGCGCGTCGGTGAGGTCGGTGATGTCGTTGGCGACGCCGAGCACCGCGTCTCCCTCGCCGTCGACCGGAGAGAACGGGATCTTCCACGTCTCCAACACGCGTTCGTTGCCCGCGGCGTCGGTCAGGGCCTCCTCGGTGCGATGGAGCGGCTCGCCGGTCTCGATCACCCGCCTGTCGTCGTCGGCGAACGCGTCCGCCTCGTCCGGGTCGGTCGCGTAGTCGGCGTCGGTCGATCCGATCAGGTCCGAGACCGTGGTGCCGTACGCCTCGGCGACCGCCTCGTTCGCGAGTAGGAACTCGCCGTCGGTGTTCTTCGCGAATATCAGCTGCGGGACCGTGTTGATGACGCGTTCGAGCTGGTTGCGCTCGGCCTCGATGCGGTCGCGTGCGGCGCGCAGCTGTCGGCGCTGCGCGACGAGTTCGATCGCCGTCCGGAGGTACTGCGTGACGATCAGGATGAGCTCGCGCTCGTCCTCGTCGAGGGCGTCCGACTCCCGCGCCCCGACGATGAACACGCCGTCGTCGCCGACGGGGACGATGAACTCCGTGCTGATCGGCGTCGCCGAGTTATGGACCCCGCGCTCCGCGGCGACGTCCGGATAGTACGCCGGCGTCCCGGCGTCGAACGCGTCCCACGCGAGCGACTCGCCCGGGCGGAATCGCGGCACGTCGTCGACGATCGACGCCCCCTCGTCGGAGACGGACACCGGGACGAGGGCGTCGTCGGGGGCGCTCGGCCCGGCGGAGTCCGTCTCGGCGGCGCCGTCCGCCCAGTAGCCGGAGAACGGTCGGTCGATGATCTCCGCGATCCCCTCGATCGCGGTGTCGATCACGTCCTCGTACTCGTCCGCGGTCATCAGCGTCTCGGCGAGCGACCGCGTCTCACCGAGGCGGCGGAGCCGGCGCTCCTGCTCGGTGAGGTCGAGGTTGACACAGGTGATCCCGCCGTCGGGGAGCTGCGCGAGCGACACGCGTTGCGTGATCGGCGTGCCGTCCCGCTTGACGCCGACCAGCTCCCCGTCCCACGATCCCGTCTCCGCGACGACCGGGAGGACCTCGCGTTCGATCCGCTCGATGACATCGTCCGCGTAGATCTGTCGCCACGTCCCGCCGAGCAGCTCGTCGGCGTCGTCGTAGCCGAACATCGTGACGTGGGCGTCGTTGAGGTACGTGTACGTGCCGTCCGCGTCCAGCAGCGCGATGCCGGATGTCGTGAGGTCCATCGCGGTCGCCTGCCGTTCGACCCGGGTGAGGTGCGCCACCCGCTCGCTCGCGTCCGTGAAGATGCCGAGCACGTACTCCGTGCCGGCGTGCGTGAACGGCGTCGACCGCACGTCGACGGGCACCGTCGACCCGTCCGCACGCAGGATCGTGACCGGCTCCGCCGCCTCGCCGGAAGCGCGTTCCCGTCCCGCGTCTCGGACCGCCTGAAACCCCTCGCGCACGTTCTGCTCGGCCTCCGGCGGGTGAAGCTCGGTCTGGTGCATGCCGACGAGCGACGAGCGGTCGCGACCGAACAGCTCGGTCGCAGCCTCGTTGACCGCGACGACCGTGCCGCTGTCGGCCTCCGCCGCGAGGATCGGAGAGGGAGCTTTTATCGCCAGCCGCGCCAGGAACGGGTCGGCCCCAGAGTCGGCCGAGATGCGATCCAAACTCATCTTGTTACGTAAATCAGCATTCCGAACTGACCTGAGTGTATCGGCTCGGGAGCGCTCCCGAGCGCTCGGGAGCGATCACGTGACGTGGGGACGGATCGCACGAAAACCGTTAAGCCCGGCTGTCGCCTATGAGCGTGTATGAGCGCTGACCGGTCCGCGTTACGGCGGGCCATCGAGCGCGGCGAGCGCGACGGCGGCGCGATCGAGTTCAAAGAGCGGCTGACACGCGAGGTCCACTTGGCGGAGGGACGCATGGAGTCGCTCGTGGCCCAGCTCCGCCACCGAGTGCTCTCGGGCGACGGCGAGGCGACGTACGTCCTCGGCGTCACCGACGACGGCGGGCTGGCCGGGATCGCGCCCGAGACCTTCTCCGAGACGATGGACGTCCTCTCGCTGTTGGCCGACGAGGCGGACGCCCACATCGCCGACGTGGAGACGTGGAGCGCCGGCTCGGCCGGCAACGGCGGTTCGGAGGGACTCGTCGGTCTCGCGACCCTCCGCGACGGCGGGATGTTCGAGACGGACGACGACCACCTCGTGGTCGGCACGGCCGGCCACGTCGACCACGGGAAGTCGACGCTCGTCGGCACCCTCGTGACCGGGCGGGCCGACGACGGCCAGGGCGGGACGCGCGGCTTCCTCGACGTCCAGCCCCACGAGGTCGAGCGGGGGCTCTCCGCCGACCTGTCGTACGCCGTCTACGGCTTCGAGGAGGCGGGCGGCGAGCCGGTCCGGATGGATAACCCGCACCGCAAGTCCGACCGCGCGCGGATCGTCGAGGAGGCCGACCGACTCGTCTCCTTCGTCGACACGGTCGGCCACGAGCCGTGGCTGCGGACGACGATCCGCGGGCTCGTCGGCCAGAAGCTCGACTACGGGCTCCTCGTCGTCGCCGCCGACGACGGGCCGACGAAGACGACCCGCGAGCACCTCGGCATCCTGCTGGCGACCGAGCTGCCGACGATCGTCGCGATCACGAAGGCGGACGCCGTGAGCGACGACCGGGTCGCCGAGGTCGAGCGCGAGGCCGAGTCGATGCTACGGGACGCCGGGCAGACCCCCCTCCTCGTGGACCGCCACGGGATCGACGCGGCGGTCGCGGAGGTCGGCGACGGCGTCGTGCCGCTCCTCCGGACCAGCGCGGTGACGAAGGACGGGCTCGGGACGCTCGACCGGCTGTTCGAGACGCTCCCGAAGCGGGCGACCCCGGAGCGCGCGGAGTTCCGGATGTACGTCGACCGGAGCTACAAGGTGACCGGCGTCGGCGCCGTCGCGTCCGGCACGGTCAACTCCGGCACCGTCGAGGCCGGCGACGAGCTCCTCCTCGGCCCGATGGCCGACGGCTCCTTCCGCGAGGTGGAGGCGCGCTCGATCGAGATGCACTACCACCGGGTCGACAAGGCGAGCGCCGGCCGGATCGTCGGCATCGCGCTGAAGGGGGTCGACGAGGCGGAGATCGAGCGCGGGATGGCCCTGGTGCCGCGCGAGAGCGACCCCGACCCCGTCCGCGAGTTCGAGGCCGAGGTGATGGTGCTGAACCACCCGACCAGAATCCAGGAGGGGTACGAGCCGGTCGTCCACGTGGAGACCGTCTCCGAGGCCGCCGTCTTCGCGCCCGAGGGCGGCCGGCTCCTGCCCGGCGACACCGGACAGACGCGGGTCCGGTTCAAGTTCCGGCCCTACCTCGTGGAGGAGGGCCAGCGGTTCGTCTTCCGCGAGGGGTCGAGCAAGGGCGTCGGGACGATTCGGGGCGTGGACTCGGCGGAGTGAGTCGGTCGGCGGGGGGTGCGGTCGTCGGCCGGGCGGTTCAGTCCCCCTCGACGGAGACGAGTTCCATCAGCGGGTAGCCGTCGCGCATCGTCATCTGCGTGCGGACCGTCACGCCCTCGCGTTCGATCCGCATCTCGACGTCCATCAGCGAGCCGGTGAGCTCGGTGTAGCCGTTCTCGTGGTCGATCGCGTCGGCGACGCGGTCGTCGTGGATGTCGACCGTCACCGACTCGCAGAACGGCTGGTTCTCGATCGACTCGGCCATCGCGGCCTCCAAGCTCCGCGCGCTCGACGGGCTGACCGGCGTCCCGGCGAACTGGTGGTACAGCGAGCCGAACTTGATCCCGGCCTCGAAACACGCCTGCTGGGCGTCGCTTGCCATGTCCGTACTGCGGCGGCAGCGGCCTAAGAGGCTTCGGAGGAGACGGCGCTACTCGGTGGCCGTCGGCGGATCTCCCAAGAGCGACTCGACGGGAAGCGGCTCGATCCCCGTCTCGTCGAGGTAGCGCTCCAGCCGCGGGACCCGGTCGGCGAAGTCCTCGGGGTCGTGCGAGTCGGTCCCCACGACGAACCGGACGCCGCGGTCGCGGAACGCCTCCGCGAACGGATCGGTCGGATGAAACAGGTCGAACTCGCCGCGGTCGCCGGCCCTGCCGGCGTTGATCTCGGGAACGGTCCGGGAGTCGGCGCAGGCGGCCGCGACCCGGTCCCGGTGGGCGGCCGTCGTGAGCCCGCTGAGCGCGGGGTGGTTCTCCACGAGGTCGACGTGCGCGAGCACGTCGAACAGTCCCGACCCGACGAGCGAGACGATGGCGTCGTAGTAGTCGTCGACGAACGCGCGGCGCTCGGCGTCGCTCGCGTCGTCGAACGACTCGAACGGGAACACCTGCTTCCCGGCGACGTAGTGGACGCTGCCGATCGCGTAGTCGAAGTCGGCCGCGGCGAGGAAGTCGCCGATCGCGGGCGCTAACTCGGGCTCGTAGTCCATCTCGACCGCGTCGTAGAGGGTCAGATCGGTCCGGTCGGCGGCGACCGCGAGCGCCTCCCGCCGGCGCTCGTGCGTGCGGTCGAAGTTCCGGTTCCACAAGAGGCGCTCGTCGCGCCACGCCTCGCTCAGGCTGCAGTGGTCGGCGAACCCGACGGCGTCGAGCCCCGCCGCCTCGGCGGCGTCGACCATGAGCGGGATCCCGGACCCGTCGGAGTAGGACGTGTGCGCGTGGACGTCGGCGGTCACTCCTGAAGGGAAGGGCCGGAGCGGCGTAAGCCCGTCGCGAGCGTGGAGTCGGGGGAGACGGCCGACCCCCGCCCACCCCGTCGTTCTCGAACCGAAGCCGTTTGGTTCGAGGGTCGAAATCGGTCCGTATGAACGCGCTTCGCGTGACGGGCGGCCGCGTCCTCCGCCCGGACGGCGCCGTGACCGAGGCCGACGTGACGATCGACCGCGACGCGAGGACGATCCTCGCGGTAGGGGAGGAGACCGCGGACGGCGAGGGAGGGGCCCCGGCGACGCCCGACGAGACCCTCGACGCGACGGGGTCGCTCGTGATCCCCGGCCTCGTTAACGCGCACACGCACGCCGCGATGACGCTGCTCCGCGGGTACGCCGACGACAAGCCGCTGGACGCATGGCTCCGAGAGGATATCTGGCCGGCCGAGGCCGAACTGACCGACGACGACATCGAGGCCGGCGCCGCGCTCGGCGCGCTGGAGATGATCCGCTCGGGGACGACCGCGTTCGCGGACATGTACTTCGCGATGGACCGGGTGGCCGAGGTCGTCGACCGCGCCGGCCTGCGCGCGCGGCTCGGGCACGGCGTCGTGACGGTCGGCAAGGGGGAGGCCGACGCCCGCGCCGACGTCGAGGAGAGCATCGCGGTCGCCCGCGAGCTCGACGGCGCCGCCGACGGGCGGATCCGGACCGCGTTCATGCCGCACTCGCTGACGACGGTCGGCGAGGAGCTCCTGCGCGAGGGGGTCGCGGCGGCGCGCGAGGCCGGTGTCCCGGTGCACCTCCACGCGAACGAGACGGTCGACGAGGTCGACCCGATCGTCGACGAGCGCGGGGAGCGCCCGGTCGCGTACGCGGCCGACCTCGACGCGCTCGGCCCGGACGACTTCTTCGCGCACGGCGTCCACCTCGACGACGCCGAGGTCGACCGGCTCGCCGACGCGGGGACCGCGGTCGTCCACTGCCCGGCCTCGAACATGAAGCTCGCCAGCGGGATGGCCCCCGTCCAGCGGCTCCGCGAGGCGGGCGTCACGGTCGCGCTCGGCACCGACGGGGCGGCCTCGAACAACGACCTCGACGTCTTCGACGAGATGCGCGACGCCGCGATGCTCGGGAAGCTCGCCGCGGACGACGCCGCTGCGGTCCCGGCGGAGGCCGTCGTGGAGATGGCGACCGCGGCGGGCGCCGACGCGCTCGGCCTCCCCGGCGGGCGGATCGAGCCGGGCGCGGCCGCCGACCTCGCCGTCGTCGACCTCGACGCCCCGCACCTCACGCCCGTCCACGACCCCGTCTCGCACCTCGCGTACGCGGCGCGCGGGAGCGACGTGAGGCACACCGTCTGCGCCGGTGAGGTGTTGATGCGCGACCGAGAGGTGCTGACGCTCGACGCCGATGCGGTTCAGGAGCGCGCGGCCGAGGCCGCCGCCGACCTCGTCGACCGCGTCGACCAATAGCGATCGCGTCGACGAACGGGAGCGCCGCGACGAAGCGAGCACACCAGCGAATAGCGAGCGCGGTCGCACCGCGTCCGAGCCGCGTCCGAGCCGCGTCCGAGCCGCGGACCGGCGTCATCGGCGCTCGGATCGGAGGCAATATGGACCGATTACCGCCGAAGTGCCGGTGAAACACAAAAGTACCGACACAGAGCCGCTAAGTCGGATAAAATCCGGTTTAAACCGGCTTAACTGAACTCTCTATTTATATGTAAAGGGCCAGTGGCCTCAGGTGGACATGAGAGAACGCACGACAGCCATCCTACTGGTCGCGGTCGTCGCGCTCGGCGCGATGACCGGCGTCGCCGCCGCCGACGGCCACCTCCAAGTGGCCGTCGACGACGACGGCGAGCAGCCGACGGTTACGGTGACAGACGAGAACGGCACCGCGGTCGAGAACGCCACGGTCAACGTGAGCGTGGTCGACGCGGAGAACGAGTCGTACGCGGGAGCGGGCGAGTACGAGACGGACGCGAACGGCACCGTCGACCTCCCCGTCCCCGAGCAGGACGTGACGGTCGAGGTGACCGCCACCGCCGAGAACGACTCCGTCTCCGCGACGGCCGATCTGGAGGCGCCCGACGGCCTCGAAGTCGACGTCGAGAACACCGACGGCGAGCCCGTCGTCACGGTCACCGACGACGGCGAGGCCGCCGAGAACGCCTCCGTGAACGTCACCACCGCCGACGGTCAGAACGTCACCTACGTCGGCGAGCGCGACTACGAGACCGACGAGAACGGCACGGTCACGCTCCCCGCCGCCGAGGAGAACGTCACGGTCGACGTGACCGCCGAGTTCGGGAACGGCACCGTCTCGACGACGGTCGACCTGACGACCGGCGAGGGGGCCGCGGAGGACCGGCCGTTCGGACAGCTCGTCCGCGAGTTCGTCGAGCAGATCGGCGACCGCGAGGGCGGCATCGGCGACGCCGTCTCGGACTTCGTGACGGAGAACAACCCGGGTAACGCGCCGGACCACGCGGGCGGCCCCGGCGGCCCGGACGACGCCGAGAATGACACCGCCGAGAACGAGAGCGACGCGCCCGGTAACGGCAACGGCAGCGCGCCCGATCACGCGGGACAGGGCAACGACGGCGAACAGGGTCCCCCGGAGCACGCCGGTAACGGCGACGACGAGGGCGACGACGCGGACGACGCGGACGACGCGGACGACGCGGAAGAAGAGAGCGACGCGGAGGATGACGACGAGGAAGCGGACGACGACGAAGACGATGACGACGATGACGACGACGGCGCTGGCGGCCCGGGTAACGGGAACGGCAACGGCCCGCCGTAACTGACGCGCGAGCGACGCGGTAGCCGAGACGCGACCGACGCGGATCCCTTTTCAGCGTTTTCAACGCGGCCCGGTGTCGGCAGGGTTTAGTGCGCCGTGAGCGAACCGAGAGGCATGAGCGAAACCGCGTATCCGCCGGTGGCGAAGCACCTCTCGGACCTCGAGACGGCCCGGGAGGAGGGGCGCCGGAAGATGGACTGGGCGCTCCAGCACATGCCGATCCTGAACGCGCTCCGCGAGGAGTTCGTCGACGAGCAGCCGCTCGCCGACGAGACGATCGCGATGGCGATGCACGTCGAGGCGAAGACGGCGAACCTCGTCGAACTGCTCGCCGACGGCGGCGCCGAAGTGGCGATCACCGGGTGCAACCCGCTCTCGACCCACGACGACGTGTCGGCCGCGCTCGACACCCACGAGTCGATCACCTCCTACGCGGTCCGCGGCGTCGACGACGAGGAGTACTACGACGCGATGCACGCCTGCATCGCCCACGACCCGACCGTCACCGTCGACGACGGGATGGACATGGTGAAGCTCGTCCACGAGGAGTACCCCGAGCTGATCGACTCCATCGTCGGCGGCGCCGAGGAGACGACCACGGGCGTCCACCGCCTGCGCGCGATGGACGCCGACGGCGAGCTCAAGTATCCCGTCTTCGCCGTGAACGACACGCCGATGAAACAGCTGTTCGACAACGTCCACGGGACCGGCGAGTCCTCGCTCGCGACCATCGCGATGACGACGAACCTCTCGTGGGCCGGCAAGAACGTCGTCGTCGGCGGCTACGGCCAGTGCGGGAAGGGCGTCGCGAAGAAGGCGTCCGGCCAGAACGCGAACGTCATCGTCTGCGAGGTCGACCCCCGCAAGGCGCTGGAGGCGCACATGGAGGGGTACGAGGTGCTGCCGATGGCCGAGGCCGCGGCGAAGGGCGACGTGTTCATCACGACGACGGGCAACCGCGACGTGATCACCCGCGAGCACTTCGAGCGGATGCAGGACGGCGTCCTGCTGGCCAACGCCGGCCACTTCGACGTCGAAGTGAACCTCGACGACCTCGACGACCTCGCCGTCGACCGCTACGAGGTCCGCGACGGCGTCGAGGGGTTCGAGCTGGACGACGGCCGCGTCCTCAACGTGCTCGCCGAGGGCCGGCTCGTCAACCTCGCCGCGCCCATCTCGCTCGGCCACCCGGTCGAGGTGATGGACCAGAGCTTCGGCGTCCAGGCGGTCGTCGTCCGCGAGCTGGCCGCGAACGGCGAGGCGTACGAGCCCGGCGTCCACGACGTGCCCGACGAGCTCGACCGCGAGGTCGCCGAGATCAAGCTCGCCGCGGAGGGCGTCGAACACGACGCCCTCAGCGACGCGCAGCGCGAGTACATGGACAGCTGGGAGCACGGGACCTAACGCGGCGGCGGCGTTTATAATCAGATTTGTGCGGTGGCGCGCGCCTCCGAGTGGCCGACAGGCCACCAGGAGCGCGTGCGAGGGACGCGGCGACCGGAGGGAGCCGCGAGGCTGGGGAGGCGTGTGGTGCGGTCGCGGTGTGGTCGGGTGGGACTCAAAGGGGCAGCCGCGAAGGCGGGCGCAGGCGACGTAAGCACCGTAGCGAGGGAGTGAGCGAAGCGAACGACCGAGTGAGGCGCGCAGCGAGCGTGCGCCCGCCTTCGCGGCTGGGGCTTTGGAGGCGTTCTCCGCCGATCCATCCCCGATCATTTATAAACAGTCGACCGCGCTTCCTTTTTGAGCGACAACCACGTACGAGTAGTAGTGACAGTCACGAGCGTCCACGACCCGAGCCACCGCGAGGCCCTCTGGGAGTTGGAGGACGCCTTCGAGCGCGGCGACCTGATCAGCGTCTTCGGGCGCTGCACGGTCAGTTACGAGGGCCGCGCCGCGTCCGACCTCGGCGCCGGCGACCGCCTGCTCGTGTTGAAGCCCGACGGGGCCGCCCTCGTGCACACCGACGAGGGACGCCAGCCCGTGAACTGGCAGCCCCCGGGATCCGAGCACCACGCCGCGGTCCGCGAGGGGCGGCTCCGGGTGCGTTCGACGCGCACCAACCCCGACGAGACGCTCACGGTCCGCTTCGACCGGGTCCACCAGCTCTCCGCGATGGCGGTCACCGGCGGGCGCGACCTCGCGCTCCACGGCAGCGAGGAGGACCTCCGGACCCGGATCCTGGAGCGCCCCGAACTCGTCGAACCGGGGTTCGAGCCGAAGGCGACCGAGCGCCCCTCCAGCGCCGGCCCGATGGACGTGTTCGGCGTCGACGGCGACGGCAACCCGGTCGTCGTCGAGCTGAAGCGCCGGCGGGTCGGCCCGGACGCTGTCGGCCAGCTCGCGCGGTACGTGCGGGCGCTCCGCGAGGAGTTGGGGGCGGCGGACGCCGACGGCGACGCGCTCGGCGACGGCGACGCGCTCGGCGACGGCGACGGCGGGACCCTCGTCCGTGGAGTCCTCGTCGCGCCCTCGGTCACGGACCGGGCCGCCGAGCGGCTGGCGGACCGGGGGTTCGATCACGTCGCGCTCGAACCGACGCCCGAGGAGTGAGGCGGCGAGCGCCGTGAAACGAACCGACGACGCCGCGGTATCGAAGGGTTTATCGCCGCAGCGCGGGCTACATCGGGCAAGTAGCCATGTCTGACAAACCCGCCTCTATGTATCGGACGATCGACAAGCCGTCGTACACCCGCCGCGAATACATCACCGGGATCCCCGGCTCGAAGATCGCCCAGCACAACATGGGCGACCTCTCCGCCGAGCCGGACGACTACCCCGTCCAGATCAGCCTCCGCGTCGAGGAGGAGCTCCAGATCCGCCACGGCTCGCTCGAGAGCGCGCGCCTCTCGGCGAACCGTCACCTGATCAAGGAGCTCGGCGAGGGCAACTACAAGATGACCCTCCGCAAGTTTCCCCACCAAGTCATCCGGGAGAACAAGCAGGCGACCGGCGCCGGCGCGGACCGCGTCTCCGACGGGATGCGGCAGGCGTTCGGCAAGCCGGTCGGGACGGCCGCCCGCCTGAACGCGGACGACATCGTCTTCACCGCCTACTGCGACGTCGAGCAGGCGTCCGTCGTGAAGGAGGCGTTCCGGCGCGCGTACAACAAGCTCTCGCCCCCGTGCCGGATCACGGTCGACCGCGGCGAGAAGCTCCTCGTCTCGTAACCCCGCCGGCCTTTTTCGAGGCGCGGTTCTCACGCCCCGAGCCGTGCGGCCGGACGCGGTGACGCGAGAGCCGCCGCACGGCGAGCCGAACTCCTGAAATACCTTCCTCGCGTATCGACGGCCAGTGTCACAGCAGTTGGCCGAGGTCGAGACGCTGTTCCTCCACGAGGCGCGGAGCGACTACACCGTCGTCGCGAACCGGGACGGGAACAGGGTGCTCCGCGGGCGGCTCGAACTCAAGGAGACCTCCGCGGGCCCGCGCCCGGGGAAGTTCCGCGTGATCCGCGACGGCGAGGACCACCCCCGCCGTCCGGACGAGTTCGTCGACCTCGCCCGCGCGGCCGACCGGATCCGCATCTCCGAGCAGACGTCGCCGGAGAACCGGAAGCGGCTGGAGGCGATGCTCGACGGCTACCAGCTGGAGGCGATGGCCGTCCGGACCTGCCGTCGCTGCGCGAACGACGGGCGATACGGGCCGATCACGAGCGAGACCGCGGTCGAACACAACGACGAACTGATCTGCCGGGACTGCGCCCGCAGAGAGCTCGAACGGGAGCTCTCGTATAAAGGCGAGTTCACGGGCGCCGCCGAGGAGCGGTTGGAGGAGCTACTCTACGAGTCCGGCGACCTCGATCGGATCGTCAACCTCCTGCAGGGCGGGCTCGACCCCGACCTCACCAAGTACGACGAGGTCTCCGCCAACGTCGACGACGTGAGCCCCGTGCGCACCGAGGACCTCGATCTCCACTCGGACCTCTCCGCGCACCTCCAAGGCCGCTTCGAGGAGCTGCTCCCGGTCCAGAGCCTCTCCGTGCGAAACGGCCTCCTCGAGGGGGACGACCAGCTCGTCGTGAGCGCGACCGCGACGGGGAAGACGCTGGTCGGCGAGCTGACCGGGATCGACCGAGCGCTGAAGGGGGAGGGGAAGCTCCTCTTTTTAGTCCCGCTCGTCGCGCTCGCCAACCAGAAGCACGAGGACTTCAGGGACCGCTACGGCGACCGGCTCAACGTCTCGATCCGCGTCGGCTCCTCCCGGGTGAACGACGACGGCAACCGCTTCGACCCGAACGCCGACGTGATCGTCGGCACCTACGAGGGGATCGACCACGCGCTCCGGACGGGGAAGGACCTCGGCGACGTCGGCACCGTCGTCATCGACGAGGTCCACACGCTGAAGGAGGGCGAGCGCGGCCACCGGCTCGACGGCCTCATCTCCCGGCTGAAGTACTACAGCGAGAATCGGATGGAGACGCACTCGGGATACGGCGGCACGCAGTTCGTCTACCTCTCCGCGACGGTCGGGAACCCGGAGTGGCTCGCCGAGAAGCTCCGGGCGACCCTCATCGAGTACGAGGAGCGCCCCGTTCCCATCGAGCGGCACGTCACCTTCGCGGACAGCCGTGAGAAGGCGCAGATCGCCGACAAGCTCGTGAAGCGGGAGTTCGACACGAAGTCGTCGAAGGGGTACCGCGGACAGACGATCGTCTTCACGAACTCCCGGCGGCGCTGCCACGAGATCAGCCGGAAGCTCCGATACGACTCCGCGCCGTACCACGCCGGCCTCGACTACAAACGCCGGAAGCAGGTCGAACGCCAGTTCGGGAACCAGGACCTCTCCGCGGTCGTCACCACCGCGGCGCTGGCCGCCGGCGTCGACTTCCCCGCCTCGCAGGTGATCTTCGACTCGCTGGCGATGGGGATCGAGTGGCTCTCCGTCCAGGAGTTCTCCCAGATGCTCGGGCGCGCCGGGCGGCCGGACTACCACGACCGCGGGCGCGTCTACCTCCTCGTCGAGCCCGACGGCGTCTACCACAACTCCATGGACCGCACCGAAGACGAGGTCGCGTTCACCCTGCTGAAAGGGGAGATGGAGGACGTGGCGACCCACTACGACGAGGCGGCCGCCGTCGAGGAGACGCTGGCGAACGTCGTCGTCGCCGGCAAGAAGGCCAAGCGGCTCAACGACCGGATGATCGGCGAGGTGCCGACGAAACACGCGATCGGGAAGCTGCTGGAGTGGGAGTTCATCGACGGCTTCGATCCGACGCCGCTGGGCCGCGGCGTCACGAGGCACTTCCTCGCGCCCGACGAGGCGTTCTTCATCCTCGACGCGATCCGGACGGGAACGGACCCGTACCAGATCGTCGCCGATCTCGAACTGCGCGACGACGAGGAGTGAAGCGGCAGGCCGTCGCGGGGCGGCCGCGGTTGAGAACAGCCTTGACCGCGCAACGAAACGCTTTACCGGCCGATGCGGGTATGTGCAGGTACGGGGCCGTGGGGTAGTGGTATCCTCGCTGCCTTGGGTGCAGTGGACCTGAGTTCGACTCTCAGCGGCCCCATCTACTACTCTTCGCCGTCACAGACGATCTGCGCAAGCTCCTTATACAGCTCTGGATGGTGTTTTTCGAGAACCTCTAGATCGGTCTGGAGTTCTTCGTGTATTCGGTTCCGAATTCGAGACACAGCTTGATACTGGTTCGAGCTGGCCTTCTCCGATCTGAGATGTTCGCGTTCGGTTTCGGTGAGGAGAGCGCGTGTTCGGGCCACACTCAGTTTACGCACCAATCTGGTAATTGTTTGGCGCTGTTCGATCGGCATAGTTTGCAAATACACAAATGTAAGTGCCATGACTTTCAAAAGAGATACCGAATCACGGCAGATATGGAATCACACAGGCAAGGCGATCTCACCGAACAAATCGTCATTACGGAACTGAAGAAGCGCAATATTAGCGTATCAACGCCGGTAGGCGACAACGAAAGATACGACGTTATCTTGGAAAAACCAGACGGCGGTCTGCTGCGCGGACAGATCAAAACGGGGCGATTGAAAGACGGGGTAATTCGATTCAAAGGAGTAAGTCAACACACGAATTCGTCCGGGCATGTGTACAAGGAGTACGGCGACGATGTCGACTGCTTTCTCGTATACTGCGACGAAACAGAGGAGACCTATTTTATCGATTCAGAGGAAGTTGGTACCTCGATGCACTTGCGCATCGACACGCCTACTCGAAAGACCAGTCAGATCAATTGGGCTGATGACTATCGGCTCGATCACCAGTGGCCACCCGACGGCCACAACGAGGGTGACTCAGCGGTCTCTGCAGCTATCGATGCGCTTGAGAGCGTAGAGGGTTCGGTGTATATTGATCCGATCAGAGAGGACAGCCGGAATCTGTTGTTCGTGGACACAGACGGTGAAACACATCGGATCGGAGTCGAAACCGGATGGATCGTGAATGGCCGGGTCCGGTTCACGCCGAGTAATTCCGCAGAGTACCATCTCGTATACTGCGATGGCTTGGACGATTTGCTGTCTGTACATACTGATGAGTTTAATGAATCAATCTCTTTCCGGGTAGACAGCGAGAATACGCGAGGGACCAGATCGAATCCAGTAGATGAGTACGAGTTCGGGAACGACTGGCCACCAGTAGTCGTCGGGACTTCGCAGACGGATCCGACGCCGGAGCTGTCCCAGTTCATCAGTAGACTGCGAGAGGGGCAAGTGTCGTACAGCCGCGTGGAGTGCAGCGATAAAAAGACGGCAGAGGTCCACAGTAAGCAGTTGGACTTCCGAATCTGCGTCGAAACAACGTGGATCGAGAACGGGCTACTCCGGTTCAACGCGAGCGGCGATAATGCCGATTATTATTCGCTCAAGAATCCTGAAAAAGAAGAGTGGTATCTCGTGTCAGATGATTCGTTCGGGGATTCTGTCTCTCTGCGAATAGATCCGCCCGAAAAAGAGGATAGTCGGATCAATTTTGCAGAGGATTACCTGTTAGAAAAGATGTGGCCAGTATAGACAGACATATGGTTCGGTGACCCTTCTGAGAGTCGAGTCACCGAGTGGAAACCTTACCGCTCTAACACCGTCCCGCTGGCGCCGACGGCGTAGTCGCGGGCGCCGTCGAACGCCGCGACGGCGCGGAGGTTCTGTCCGGAGGGCGTGTCGACGACGCCCCAGGCGCCGTCATCGCGCTCGACGACGGTGCCGCTTCCGCCGACCGCGACGCCGCCGGCGTCGCTCGTGACCACGTCTTTGAGACCGGCCTCTGCGATCCGGTCCGACCGCCACTCGACGCCGTCGTAGACGTAGAGGGATCCGCCGCCGCCGACCACAGTCGCGTCGTCGGGGGCGTCGGCGTCGAGGCCGGCGAAGGTCGTGTCGGCGTTCTCTATGCCGAACGCCTCCCACGTCGGGCCGTCGTCGGTGCCGAACACCGTGCCGTTCGTGTCGATCAGGGTTCCCGCGCGGGCGCCGTAGAACTCGACGGCGGGGATCCCGGAGCCGGAACCGGGCGTGAGGTAGTTCCAGGTACCCTCCTCGCCGTTGTCGAAGCTGTAGTACACCAGCCCGGAGTCGTCGACGACGTACACGTCCGCGTCGCCCGCGGGACCCGTGACGGCGACGGAGTTGAACTGGTTGGAGGCGCCCGTCGGCTTGGACCGGTCGATCAGGTTCCCGGTCGTCACGTCGTACTCGCCGACGGCGCCGCTGTTGCCGACGAACCAGAGCCGCTCGCCGTCGTCGGTGACGGCGGCGCCGTACAGCCCGTTGCCGTTGCCCGTGGGCCCGCCGCGGAACACCGTCTCCCAGCCGGCCGCCGTCCGCTCGATCAGGACGCCGCCCGCGCCGACCGCGTGCGGGTTCGTCGCCGTGTACCGGACGTCGTGGAGGGTCCCGTCGACCGGCGTCTCGGCGACGGTCCAGTCGGAGGTCGAGGTCTCCTCGGCCGACGCGACGGCGGGGACAGCGGCGGCCGCGATCGATGCGCCTGCGAGCTTCACGACCGAACGTCGAGTGTGTCGGCTCATCGCAGTTCGGCGTTGGTCCGGGGCGGGTGTAAAAACCGAGAATATTAGGCCCGAATTAAAGTTGATTGCCGCGGTTTTATCGCGTCAACGGACGGTGGTTTGAAGTAAGCGAACGCAACCGCGAGAGGATTGAAGGAGGCGTTCGCGGTCGGCGCGAGGAGCCTCGGCTCGATGTCGGCGCGCTCTGGAGCGGGCCGAGTCGCGCGCTCCGAGGCGGCGGGGCGATCGGACCGCCGCCTTTCGAAATCCTTTTGTCTCGAATCGGCGTTGGTCCGAGTGCGAGCCGCCTTAGCTCAGACTGGGAGAGCACTCGACTGAAGATCGAGCTGTCCCCCGTTCAAATCGGGGAGGCGGCATTTTCCTGCGAACTCGTGAGGGAGCGAAGCGACTGAACCGTGAGCAGTGAAAATGTTCCCGACCCGATTTGAGCAGACGAGTCGCGAGCCCGAGCGGGGCGAGGGCGAGCGTCTCGGCGAGTTCAAATCGGGGAGGCGGCATTGTTTTTGTGGGAACTAAGTTCGGAAGCGCCGACTAAAGATCGAGCTGTCCTCCGTCCCCGCGAGCACAGCGAGCGGGGGCTCGGAAGACGAGCGGAGCGATGTCTTCCGGTGTTCAAATCGGGGAGGCGGCATGTTCCAAACCCGTGAGGAGGGCGAACCGTCGGGAAAACGGATCGGTCGAAGCCGGGGGAACGCTCATTAGTCGCCCGTCGGTATCCGCTCGGGTGAGAGACGACGTCGACGCCGACGGCACCGACGACCGCACCGGCCCGCTCGCGAGACGGAAGCGCCGCCTCCGCCGCGTGATGGGAACGATATACGCCGTCGCGGGTATGACCCACTTCCTCGCGCCGGACTCGTTCGCCCGGGCCGTCCCGCCCGAGTTCCCGCGACCGCGAGCGCTCGTCTACTGCTCCGGGATCGCGGAGCTCGCCCTCGGGATCGGACTGCAGTTCGACCGGACGCGGCGGGCGTCGGCGTGGGGGATCGTCGCGCTGCTGGTCGCCGTCTTCCCGGCGAACGTCTACATGGCGACCGACGACGTCGCGGCCGATCTCGTTCCCGACCGGTTCGCCGGGGTCTCGCGGGCGGCCGCGTGGGCGAGACTCCCGTTTCAGGCCGTGCTAGTGCTGTGGGCGTGGTGGCACGCGCTCCCGGAGTCGGAGCCCGAGGGCGACGCAGAGGTCGAGGCGGGAGGGGCGACGGAGCCGACGGGCTAGGGCCCGGGTCGAAGCGGCGTCGTACAGCGACGGCAGTAGTCGAATCCCGACTCGTTGGCCGCGCCGCAGTTCGGGCAGGTCGCGGCCGGTCCGTTCGAGTCGTCTCGCTCCTCGACCGCCGCGCGGTCGCCCTCCGAACCGGCCGACGGCCGCCCACCGTACTCCTCGTCTTCCGTGTACTTCTCCATCTCGCCGGCCCGCCGACGGGCCCGGCGGTCGCGCCCCTCGCGGACGATCCCGCGGAGCACGCGGAACCCGAGCCCTAACGCGACGAGCAGCAGCGTTCCCACGACTGCGAGGTACACCGGGCCGAGGTCGATCACGCGGACCCTACGGGCCGGAGACATAGATATTGTGGGGTGATCTCATGTGACAAGGTCGCGGTGGCCGCGGCGGCCGCGATGGCGACGGGTCAGTACCGCAGCGTGGCGTCGAGGATGCCGGCGGTCTGTCCGAGTCCGACGATCGCGATCCCGACCGCGGTCCACGTCGCCGAGGGCGCGGCCGCGACCGCGACCGCGCCGGCGACGCAGCAGGCGACGCCGGTGTCGTAAATCCGCGCGCCGGCCTCGACGCGGCGACCGGTGTACGCGAACCCGACCGCGGGGAGGAGCGCCCACCCGTACAGCGAGACGGCCAACAGGGCGGTCGGGGGGGTCCCGGCATCGCCGAGCGCGAGGAATCCCGCGAGGCCCGCGAGCGTCGCGGGCGTGCCCGCGAGGATAACCAGCTTCCACGCGCGGAGCACGCCGCTCGCCATGTCGCGCCACGAGGCGAGCACGAACGCGACGAGCAGGACGCTCATGACGGCGTGGGCGACGAACAGGGCCCGCATCGAGACGACGGTGAGCGCCGTCGCGGCGACGACGGTCCAGGCGGCGGGGACGAGCAACGCCGGTCCGTTCTCCCTGAGCGATCGGAACACGACACGCCGATCGCGGCGGGCGGACATAAACGTCCCTCCGACGACGACCGATGCCGGAGAATCGACGGATCGGTCGGTGTGACGCGGTGAGTCCGAGAGCTCGGTCACCGATCTGCCTGAGAATATCCCACAGCGACAACGATCGTCCGCCTTCACCCGTGGTAACTGTACACTCGCAATCCTTATGACCGAACGGGGCGTCCGATAGGATGCAATGGCGACCGGAAAGGTTGATTTCTTCAACGACACTGGCGGCTACGG
>NZ_NHPE01000146.1:0-77131 GCF_002252895.1 Halorubrum sp. Eb13
CGCCGAGCTCGCGCTCGCCGGGCTGATCCTCGGAGGGCTCCTCCTTGCGATCGGGCTCACGGGGACGCTCGCGCGGGTGGAGCGCTGGATCGGCGAGCCGGTGATCCGCGGGGTGCAGCTCGCGGTCGGGCTGATCCTCCTACAGACCGGGGTCGACCTCGCGATCGGCGACCCATTCCTCGCGGCCGTCGGCGTGGCGATCGCCGCGCTCGCGGCCCTCGCCGGTCACCGAACGGCGAGCGCGCTCGCGGTGGCGGTCGCGGGCGTCGCGATCGCGGTCGTGGCCGTCGGCGTGCCGGCGCCGCAGTGGCCCGGGGCGCCGCCGACCCCGTCGCCGTCGGGGCTCGCCGCGGCGGTCACCCGGTCGACCGCAGACGGGGTCGTCGCGCAGCTCGCGATGACGATCGGCAACGCCGCGCTCGCGACGTCGCTCCTCTTCGCCGACCTGTTCGACGCCGAGGTGACGCCGGACGAGCTGTCGGCGAGCATGGGCGCGACGAACCTGCTCGCGGTGCCGCTCGGCGGGATCCCGATGTGTCACGGCTGCGACGGCGTCGCCGGCAAGCACGCGTTCGGCGCGCGCACCGGCGGCGCGAACGTCGTCCTCGGCGTCGGCTACCTCCTCGCCGTCCCGTTCGCGACGCCCGGCCTCCTCGGCGCGTTCCCGGTGGCGATGCTCGGCGCGCTCCTTGCGATCGTCGCCGTCTCGCTCGCGCGCAACGCCCTCGACTCCGAGAACGTCGCGCTCTCGGTCGCGATCGGTCTCGTCGCGTTGGCGACGAACCTCGGCGTCGCGTTCCTGCTCGGGATCGTCGCCCACCTCGCGTGGGAGCGCGTCGGAGACACCGGCGACGACTGATAAATGAACGGCGGTGCGGCGGCGCGTGCCGCCGAGCGCCCTGATAAGGGCGCGAGGGGCACGCGCGAGGGAGTCGCTGGCGCGGAACGCGCCAGCGACGAGGCTGGGGAGGCGTGAGGTTCGGTGCCGTGCGGTCGGGCGGGACTCAAAGGGGCAGTCGCGAGGCGGGCGCAGGCGACGGAAGCACTGGAAGGAGCGAGCACCGCGAGCGACTGAAGCGCGCAACGAGCGTGCGTCCGCCTCGCGGCTGGGGCTTTGGAAGCGTTCACCGTTGAGTGGGAAACACTCACGTATCGCCGAGCGGCTGGGGCTTTGGAAGCGTTCACCGTTGAGTGGGAAACACTCACGTATCGCCGAGCGGCTGGGGCTTTGGAAGCGTTCACCGCGCTGTCGACACCGACTGTTTTTAAGCGAACAGCATACGCGTACCGAGCGCAGTCAGGAGAGCTAAACCGCTCGATACCCTACTGAGATACATATATGCAGTTCTGTGACGACTGCGGCTCGATGATGGTCTCCGTCGACGGCGAGATGGTGTGTCAGAGCGACGACTGCGGCGGCACCGCCGAGCGCGACGAGGCGCTCGCCGCCGACTTCGAGTCGACCACGGAACAGACCGGCGACGAGGTGATCGAGACGGAGGAGGGCGCGAACTTCGAGGGGAAGCCGACCGCGACCGACGTGGTCTGCGACGAGTGCGGCCACGGCGAGGCGTGGTACACGATCAAACAGACCGGCGCCGCCGACGAACCGCCGACGCGCTTCTTCAAGTGCAAGGAGTGCGGGCGTCGCTGGCGCGGCTACAACTGAGACGGAACGCCGACCGGGCGTCGGACGGACGCCGACCGGACCGGTCTACGGGTCGATCCGCTCTATCGCGAAACTGCTGTGGCCGTGCGTTTCCAGCGACAGGTGCGTCAGCTTCATCTCGTACTCGACGCAGAACTCGTGAACCGCGGCGATGACGCCGTACCACCGCCCCGCGGGGACGTCGCCGAGGCAGTAATCGTGTCCGGCGATGACGCCGTCGGATTTCACTTTCTCCCTGGCGATCTCCAGTTCCCTCTGTGTCTGCTCGTACGTGTGGGTGGTGTCGATGTACACCCAGTCGAAGAAGCCGTCCTCGAAGCGGTCGAGCGCGACGTCCGGCCGCTCCGGCAGGACTTCCACGGTTCCGTCCGCGATCCGGTCCGCGTATCTGTTTTCCACCTCCTCCACGCTCCGGTCACTGAACTCCTTCGACCCCCAGACGTCGATCAGGTACAGTTCGTCGGGGTCCGTTATCGAGAGAATCCTCTCGGAGAGATCCCCCTCGTCTGTCCCCAACTCCGCGACTCGTCCGCCCCGCGGGAACGCTTCCAGCATGTCCTCTCGAGCCGGGACGACCTCGGCGTCTCGGACGTGTTCCTCCGAGAGCGTCTCGGGGACGGAGTCCCTCGCGTGAGGGGTCTTGACCCGATCCGGTTCGTAATATATCGAGGCGTACGCGCCCTTCAGTAAGGGATAGGCTCGCGCCGGTACGAGATCCGCGACCCGCCCCTTCAGTTCATCGAGAAGTGTTCTCACGGGTCACGATCGTCGTCTGTAGCGGGCTTATAATTGCCCCTTCGTTCACCGGGCGACACCGACGGTCGGTCCCGCACGGGGCACCGTCGCTTCGGGCGGGCGATCTACCGTCGCTCGTCGTATCGGATCGGTAGCGATTCGACGCCGTAGATGAACGAACTTCGCGTCGGCTCGAGGGGCGTCTCCGTGAGCCGCACGCGATCGACGCGGTCGAGTAGCTCCGAGAGCCCGACTTTGGCCTCGAGCCGAGCGAGCGGTGCCCCCAGACAGTAATGGGTGCCGTGGCCGAACGCGATATGCTGGTTGGGCGAGCGGTCAGGTCGGAACGTGTCGGCTGCGTCGAACCGGCGTTCGTCGCGGTTCGCGGAGCCGATCCAAGCGATGACCCGGTCGCCCGCTTCGATGGTCTCGCCGCGCATGGTCACGTCCTCTGTAGCGACCCGGCTCATGGCCTGCACCGGCGACCGGTATCGCAGCACTTCCTCGACGGCGCTCGTGAGCGCGCGGTCGTCCCCGCGCAACTCGTCGACCAGATCCGGGTCCGCCTCGGCGAAACACCGCACCGCGTTCGCGATGAGGTTCGTCGTCGTGATGTTCCCCGCGACGAGCAGCAGGATGCACATCCCGAGCGCCTCCTCGCGGGAGAGCCGTCCCCCCGCGTCGGACTCGGCAGTGACGATAACGGAGAGCAGATCGTCTTGCGGGTTCTCGCGGCGATCTTCGATCATTTCCAGGAAGTACTGGGCCATCTCCATCTGGGTCTGCTGCTGGCGTTCGGCGAAGGCGTCCGCGCCCTCATCGTCGCTTGCGGCCTCCACGATCGTGTCCGACCACGTCTTGAACCGGTCGCGGTCCGACGGCGGGACTCCGAGCAGTTCGGCGATCACCGTCACCGGGAACGGGTACGCGAGGTCCTCGACGACGTCCATCTCCCCGTGGGTCCCGACGGCATCGTCGAGCAACTCGCCCGCCAGCTCTCGGAAGTGGGGTTCGCGGTCGGCGAGCGTCCGCGGTTGGAACCACTCGTCGACGACACCTCGGAGTTCGTCGTGGCGGGGCGGGTCCTCGAACAACATCGTGTCGAGGATCAACCCCTCCCCCGGTCCTTCGGGTTCGACGAAGTCGTCCGCCTCCCGAGGGTCCGCCGAGAACACGTCGTCGTCGTCCAACACGCGCTTCACGTCCTCGTACCGGAAGACGTCCCACGTTCGACGGTCGGGATCGTACCGGACTGGCGACCGTTCGCGCATCCGCTCGTACCAGTCGAAGGGATCCAGCCACGACTCGCGGTCCTGTAGTTCTTCGGGGACGGCTTGGAGTCCTTGGGGACCTGCCGAACTCATACCCATGGCCTTGGGGACGAACGGGATAAAAATCTCGGGCGAGGGGCTCGTCGCACCGCGGCGGTTTCCGACTAACCTCTATTCACCGTCAGCCACCAGCCGCGGCTCGAAGAACGCCGCTACCGCCTCACCCACGTCCCCCGAGCGCCCCACGAAGAAGTGGTCCGATTCGAACGTTTTCGTCTCGATTCCCAGTTCCTTCGCCCGCTCGACGACCGGCTCCCAGTCCGCCGTCGAGTCGCGGGTCGCGTACAGGACCTGCGTCGGCACGCTGAGGTCGACGAGGTCGTCGAGCGCCGCGACCGCGTCCACGTCGGGATTCAGCCGAGCGGTCGGCGCGAGCGCGCAGACGCCGGCGAGACCGGGGCGCGAGGCGGCCGTCACGAGCGCGACCGCCGCCCCGAATGAGAAGCCGAACAAGCCTACCCGCTCGTAGCGCTCGGCCGCCCACGCGACCGCGTTGTCGGCGTCCGTGCTCTCGCCGTACCCCTCGTCCCAGTCGCCGTAGTCGAACCGGAGGCAGTCGATCCCGCGGCCGGTCAGCGCGTCGCTCACGGCGGTCAGTCGTTCGTCGCCGCGGCGGCCGCGCTGCTGCGGGTGCGGGGGACAGGCGACGGCGACCGCGTCGGCGCGACTCCCGTCGCTCGCGGCGGTGTCGAGCGTGGCTCGAACGTCGCGGCCGCCGGGGATGAGGACGGTTTCGCTCACGGGCGCAGGGGTAGGGGCGGATGCACCGCCGCGTCAGGGAACCTGCGTCACGCGGTCGACGTTATCGAGCGCGGTCAGGTCCGCGGCGAGCGCCTCCTGATCGACGCCGGCCTCGTAGTAGAACACCAGGTCGAAGGTGCCGTCACGGAGGAGCTGCTGGCACTCCCAGACGAACTCCTCGCCGTCGAGGGTGAGCCCCTGGAACTGGTTCGACGAGAAGTTCGTGTCGTCGTTGCCGGCCTCGATGTACGCCTCGCCCTTGTCGGCGTGGTCGGCGATGACGTCGTTGGCGGCGACCGTGAGATCGTGCATCTCCAAGTCCTCCTGGCCGCCGAGCGTCGTGTGGACGATACAGCCAAGAAGCTCGATGTCGCCCGGTTCCAGCAGGGCCTTCGTCCGCGTGTAGAGGTCGGAGTCGACGGTTTCGCTCATACCCGTTCGTTCCGGCTCCGGTGATAAACGGGTGACGGTTCACACGTTCGGCACCTCTCCGGGCGGCGAGCGGGCACGCCGAGGACTCAGTCCCGCAGGCGAACGATCGCACAGTCGTCTCCCTCGTCCACGTCGACCAGCCCGTCGTCGGCGAGGTCGTCGACGAGCCCGCGGAGCCACTCCCGCCCGTGCTCGCCGTCGGGCGCGTAGTCGACCCGGATCCGGGGTCCGAGCTCGTCGAGCGGCAGCTCGTCGTACTCGCCGAGCGTCCGGACCACGCGCCCCCGGAACTGCCGCCGGCTCCCCTCGAAGCTCGGCTGCTCGGGCACGTCGGGCGCGGTGAAGTCGCCGGTCTCGTACGCGTGACACCACCCCCGCCACGGGCAGCCCGCCTCGTCGCAGCGCGGGGTCGTGCCGCAGGCGACGCCGCCGAGCTCCATGACCGCGTTGTTCCAGACGCGGGACTCGCCGTCGGGCATGACCTGCGAGGCGACCCGACCGAACGCCGCGTCGTCGTCCGGCACCGCGAACGCGCGGTGGAGGACGCGCTTCACGTTGGTGTCGACGACCGCGTCGCCGTCGTTGAACGCGAACGACGCCACCGCGTTCGCGGTGTACGGGCCGACGCCCATCAGCTCCTGCAGTTCGCCGGGCGACCGTGGGAACTCTCCTCCGTACTCTTCTTCCACCTGTCCGGCCGCCTCGTGGAGGTACTTCGCGCGGTTGTTGTAGCCGAGCGAGTGGTCGGACCAGAACGCGACCACGTCGCCGCGGTCGGCGGCGGCGAGGTCGACCGTCGTTGGCCACTCGTCGAGGAAGTCCTCCCACGCGGGGACCACCCGATCGAGCTGCGTCTGCTGGCTCATCACCTCGCTGACGAGGACCGCGTAGGGGTCCTCGGTGCGCCGCCACGGGAAGTCGCGGTGGTCGGCCTCGTACCACTCCACGAGCGCCTCGCGGACCGCGCCGAGGTCGGCCGGCAGTTCGGGGGCGTCGCCCTCGGCGAGCCCCTCTGTGCCGCCCCCCTCTCCCGCGGTCGCGTCCGAATCGCTCATTACCGTCAGTCGGGGCGGCGGTCGTTTATCGGTGCTGGTCCTCGCCGCGTCCGACCGGAGCCATCGAGCGCGGGTCGCGGTCCGGCCCCGGATACTCGCCGCCGACCGCCTCGGGATAGAGGTTCTCGGCCGAGAACACCGCCGCGAACGCCCGCGGCTCCCGGACGCTCACGGGGAGGCGGTCGCGGAGCCCGGCGGCGGCCTCCGCCCCCGTGAGCGACGGGTCGAGGCTCACGACCTGCATCGCGGCGCCGCGGTACGCCGACGCCAGCGCAGGGTGGTCGCCCGCGGGATGCGCCGTCGGCTCGCGCCACGCCTCGACCGCGTCGCGCCAGTCGGCCGCGAGGTCGGCGTCGGAGATCTCGGCGATCACCGCCTCGGCGTCGTCGAGCAGGGCGTCGCTGGCGACGAGCGTCGTCCACGAGTGCGCGCGAAGCGCGTCGAGCGCCTCGCGGGCCGCGCCGCCGACGAGGAGGTCCGTCGCGAGGACGTCCGCGTCGGCGACGACGCGGGCGGGGCTCGGCTCGCGGTCGGCGGGGGAGATGTCGGCGTCGCTCTCGGCGTCGCCGTCGTCGGACTTTCCCCCGCTCCCGGAGCCAGATCGGCGATCCGCGAGCGCGACGCGCACCGCGTCCTCGGTCGCGTCGCGGTCGGCGGCCCGCTCGAACAGGTCGGCGAAGGTCATGGCCGGACCGTGGTCCGCCACGGGTATCGGCGTTGCGACTGCGCGAGCCGTCGGTCGCCCGCGACGCCCGCGGCGTCCGTCGAAAGCGTCCTGATCGGCAGGACCGGACCGCTCACTCGAGCCGGTCCGCGAGGTCGTGGAACCCCTCGATGACGAGGTCCGGCTCGGAACCCAGCTCCTCCGTCGGGAGCGTCTCCCCGGGGCGGGAGACCCACGCGGTCGACATGCCGGCGTGTTTCGCGCCCCAGACGTCGCGCATCCCGCCGCCGGAGGCGTGCAGTATCTCCCCGATCGGCGTGTCGGTCCGCTCCGCCGCGTGTTCGTAGATCCCCGCCTCCGGTTTGTACGTCTCCACCTCGTCGGCGCTGATCGCGTCCGTCACGACGTCGCCGAGGTCCGCCGCCGCGACCAGGTGCTCCAGCATCTCGGGCGAGCCGTTCGAGACGATGTACACCTCGTACCCCAGGTCGGCGATCCGCCCGATCCCGTCCCGAACGTCGTCGAAGATCGACAGCTCGTCCTCGTACACCGTGCGCCGGATCTCGTCGCGGGTCGCCTCCGGTACGTCGTGTCCGTTCGCTTCGAGGGCGTATCGGAGGCCCTGTCCGATGAGCTCCCAGAACGGCCGGTAGGCGTCGATGTCGTTCGCGATCATCGAGTACTGGAGGTACTGCGCGCGCCACAGCTGCGAGACGCTCTCGGCGTCGTCGAGGCCTTCGACGTGCGCTTCCAGCACCGCCTCCTGCGAGCCGATGTCCACGAGCGTGCTGTACGAGTCGACGGTGACGGTCGAGACGGAGTCGAGGTCCATGGTCGTGGTACTGCGGCCCACATCATAACCGTAGTGAATCCCGCCACGACGACGGTCGCACGGTCGCCGCGGGGCAGAGCGGGGCCGACCGCGTCGAGGACGGGACCGTGTTCGCGCGGGAACGGACCGGAGAAAGAGCCTAGGCCGAGATTTGAACTCGGGGTCTCGTCCTTACCAAGGACGCGCTTTACCGCTAAGCTACCCAGGCACGCAATCAGTCGTTGACCGGATTCGACTTTATGGGTTTCGATCCGCCGCCGAGTCGTCGCCCGATCCGAGGGGACGCCGGCGACGCCGTCGCGGGGTCGGGATTCGCCTTCCCGGTCCGCATTCTCGGTCCGCCTTCCCGGTCCGCCTTCCCGGTCCGTCTTACCGGTCCGTCGCGCTCACGGCGCGGTCCGAGATGTCGGCGATCCGGTCGGCGGTCGCGTCCGGGAGCGCACGCCCCGGCGGCGGGAACTCGCCGTCGTAGTCGGCCGCCAGCTCGCGGGCGTACGTCAGTAGCTCTTCCGGCGGGTCGCCGCCGACGGCCGTGGTGCCGGCGACGACCGCCAGTTCGAGGGCGTCGACCTCCAGGTTCCGGTCGAGCGCGGCCGCCGCGGCGGGGTCGGTCCCATCGCGGTCGCGGAGCGTCTGGTCTCGGCCGAACGCGCGCACGACCTCGACCGCGGCGCCGGCCGCGTCGGTACACGCCAGCAGCGAGAAGCCGCGCGAGACGAGCACGTCGGCCGTGAGCACGTCCATGTCGGCGTCGATGTCGGTCTCGCTGGTGGGCGCGGTCAGCCACGGCTCCTCGTGGGCCACCGTGCGGGTGAGCCGCAGTCCCTCGTAGATAAGCTGCACGCCCGCCGCCCGGTCGACGAGCTCGTCGGAGCGCACGTCGGGGTCGACCGCCCGGGCCGTGACGAGCGCCAGAACACCGGGCGTCACGGCGGCGTCCAGAATACGGCTCTCGAGGGCCTCGCGCAGTTGCTCGGGCTCGACGTCCGCGAGCGCCTCGTGAGCGGCCTCACGCGCTCGCGCGGCATCGTCCATTGCCACGAGGTAGTCGAGCGAAGGGCAAAGACCTTTGGAAACCGCCGGGATACGACGGCGTGATCCGCACCAGCACCGACGGCCGCGTCCGCGTCGTCACGATCGACCGCCCGGAGCGGCGAAACGCCCTCCGTCCCGAGGACCTAGACGCGCTCCGGCGGGCCGTCGACCGCGCCGAAACGCCCGTCACGTACCTTCGCGGCGCCGGCGACGCCTTCTGTGCCGGCGCCGACCTCGACGCCGTCGCCGGCCTCGACCGAGACGACGAGGCCGACGCGACGTCGTTCGCTCGGCGGGGACAGCGCACCGCCGCGGCGATCGCGGCGGCTGACACGGTCGTCGTCTGCGGGATCGACGGCGCGGCCCGCGGCGGCGGCGTCGAACTCGCGCTCGCGGCCGACGTCCGAGCCGCCACGCCCGCGGCGACGTTCGCCGAGCCGGGCGTCGAGTTCGGCCTGTTCGGGGCGTGGGGCGGCACGGTCCGACTCCCGCGGGTGATGCGCGAGGGCGACGCCCTCGAGTTCGCGCTCTCGGGCCGCGTCCTCGACGCCGACGAGGCGCTCCGGACCGGGCTCGTCTCCCGGGTCGTCGACGACCCGCGCGCGGTCGCCGACGTCATCGCGGACGGAAAGCCGGACGCGCTGCGGACGGTCAAGCGACGGGTGCGTGACCGGCGGGACGACGCGATGCAGGCGGACGCGGAGGCGAAGGCGTTCGCCGCCCTCGTCCGGTCGCACGGGGCGGACATCGCGGCGTCGCGGACGGAGTGAGCCGCGCGGGCGAAGCGGTCCGACCCCGGCGCCGTCCCGATGTGACAGGTTTAAGTGAACCTCCGACCAATCTGCAGGTGCGAAGCACGCACCGGTAGTGTAGTGGTATCACGCAACCTTGCCATGGTTGCAACCCGAGTTCAAATCTCGGCCGGTGCATTTTCTAACTGACTCCGTCAGTTAGCGTTCGCTTCACTCCGTTCAGCGAACTCGCGAACGAAGTGAGAGAAATCACCAACTCAGTCAGCTAGCGTTCGGTCTCCTACGCGAGCGAATCGACCCCGCGGTCACCCGGGGCTCCCGGCGGCGCGAACCTGTCCGCTTAACCGGACGTGTGTCGTTGTAGCGAGTATATGATTGAGGTCTTACTTCTCGTCGGTTTCGTGGTCGCGGCGTTCGTCGGGTACAACATCGGCGGCGCCACGACCGGTCCGGCCTTCGGGCCGGCCGTCGGATCGGGAGTGCTCTCGAAGTCGGGCGCCGCGGCGCTGATGTCGATCTTCTTCTTCATCGGCGCCGGGACGCTCGGACAGCGCGTCGTGACGACGCTCGGGGAGGACCTCGTCACCGGCGGGAACGTGTTCACGCTGGAAACGAGCATCGTGGTCCTCTTCTTCATCGGCGGCGCGCTGTTCGTCGGGAACTTCGCCGGCGTCCCCGCGTCGACGTCGATGACGGCCGTCGGGGCGATCGCGGGTCTCGGGCTCGCGACGGGCACCCTCGACCGGGCGGTGATGGGCGAGATCGCCATCTGGTGGATCGTCGCGCCCATCATCGGCTTCTGGGTGTCGGGCGTCGTGGGGCGCTACTTCTACCCGGCCATCGACAACTGGGTGGCGATAGACAGCACCGAGGGGGCGCTGTTCGAGTTCGACCGCTCCGGGCTGGTCCCGAAGCCGGTGGCGGGCCCGAACACGACCCGGCGCGAGCTCTTCGGCGGATTCGTCGTCATCGCCATCGGCTGTCTGATGGCGTTCTCGTCGGGCACCTCGAACATCGCGAACGCGATCGCGCCCCTCGTCGCGCTCGACAACGTCGAGATGACGCCGATGATCCTGCTCGGGAGCGCCGCCGTCGCGGTCGGCGCGTTCACGATCGCCCGGCGGACGCTCGACACGCTCGGCAACGACATCACCGACCTCCCGCTGACCGCGGCGATCGTCGTCGCCTGCGTCTCCTCCGGGATCGTCATCAGCCTCTCGGCGGTCGGGATCCCGGCGTCGTTCGTCATCATCGCGACGATGTCGATCGTCGGGCTCGGCTGGGGGCGCGCGACCCGGACCGTCACGGTGCGGCAGGGGATCAGCGGCGAGAAGGAGCCGAAGGTGTCCGTCGGCGCGCTGAAGGCGGACGGGACGGGCAAGATCGGCGAGGGCGACCCGACCGACATCCCCTCGGCGTCGGACCTGTTCAACCCGAGCACGAGCGCGCGCGTCGTCCTGATGCAGAACGTCGTTCCGATCCTCTCGACCGTCGGCGCGCTCGTCACGTTCACGATCCTGTTCCGCTTCGTCTGGTAGGGCTCGACCGCTCTTCCCGCGCCGACCCGGCTACCGTCCGAACCGCCGCTGTCGGTCCTGGAAGTCGAGGACCGCGCGCAGGTAGTCGCGGCGCCTGAAGTCGCGCCAGTTCACGTCCGTGAAGTAGAGCTCGGCGTACACCGACTGCCAGATAGCGAAGTCGGAGAGCCGCTCCGCGCCCGTCTTGATAACGAGGTCCGGCTCCTCCGGGAACACGAGCCGGTCGGCGACGTCGTCCGCGTCGATCGACGCCGGATCGAGCTCGCCGACGTCGACGTCGCTCGCGAGTTCGCGGACCGCGGCCGCGAACTCGGCCTTTCCGCCGAGTCCGACGGTGATTCTGATGGGGGCGTCGTCGCCGTCTGCGCTACCCGCCTCGCCGTCCGCGCCACCCGCCGCGCCGTCCGCGCTACCCGCCTCGCCGTCTGCGCTCTGCTCCCCGTCGGCGTCGTCCGGCCCGCGAACGACGAACGGGGCGGGCGCGTCGAGCCGCCGGAGCTCTCTCGCGAGCGTCGGGACCACTGACTCGTCGAGCACCGAGACCGAGACGGTGACGCGCCGGGCGCCGTACTCCAGCGCCCACCCGAGCGCCTCGGAGAGGGTGTCGAACGCGCCGTCGGCGAGGAGGTCCCGCTCCGTGATGACGATCGCGACGTGCTCGGGGGGGTCCCCGTCGTGGAGTCGGTGGCGGACGGCGAGATACGCGTCGTACAGGCCCACGTGAGACGCTTCCGTCGCGAGAATTTAAAATCCCACGTCCGCCGACGAGGGGTTTAATTCGGCGTCGGCCCTATCTGCGTCGATGGCAGACAGCTACCGCGGGGTGTTCGGCGCGATCCCCTACGCGATCCGGCACACCGAGTCGTGGACCATGCGCGTCTACGGGGTGGTCGGCGCGCTCACAGCCGGGCTGATCGCGACAGTCGTCACCCTCGCGCTCGTCGTCTGGATGGCGGAGACTGCCGACGTGCAGAGCGGAACGTTCCTGTTCTCGCGGTCGCTGTACGTTATCGCCGGCTTCGCCGCGGTCGCGCCGCTGCTGGCGCCGCTGCTGTTCGTCGCGCGTCGCCACCGCCGCGGCGACCCCGTGCGGTCGGGATACGACCGGAAGATGGCGTACGGCGGCTTCCTGTTCCTCCTGTCGCTGTACGTCGGCATGGTGATCTCCGCGCCGGCGGCGCTGCGAGACCCGACCGAGTCCGCGGTCGTGAACGCCCTCTACGCGCTCCCGCGGCTCGCCGGCTTCGTCCCCCCGGCCGCCGCCGCGGTCACCGTGTTCGCGATCCACTACCGGCTCCGTGTCACCGGCGACGGCGCGGCCGACAACGCGGACAGCGCGGGCGAACCCCCGACTTCGGCGGACGACCCACCGGTCGACGACGACTGACGCGGCTCGAAACCCCGAAAAGGGTCGGCCACCTACCACGGAGCAATGACCGACGAGCCGGAGCGCACCGACGCGGATGGGCCGGACGACGCCGACGGGACGGAGCCGACGGACGGCAAGGAGAGCACGTTCCTCGTCACGCACGTCGAGAGCGGCTCGGCGGTGCTGAAGGACGTCCACGACGGACAGGTACACACGCTGAGTTCGAACCCGGGACTCGAGGCCGACGACGCGGTCGAGGCCACCGTCGCGCCCGATCCGCCGATGGAGGTCACGTATCGGGTGATCGAGGTCGCGGAGCGCCGACCGCTCTCGATCGAGGAGAGCGAGGAACCGCCCACCGTCCACGAGCGCGAGCTCGCGGCGGAGACGCCGACGGGAGAGCTCGCCCGCGAGCCGCGCGCGGGCGAGGGCGAGGTCCACGTGTTGACGCCGCCCGAGTCGGACACCGAGAGCGCGGTCGCCGACGTGATCGAGGACCGCGAGGCGACGCTCTCCCGCGCCGCCCGGCTCGGCGTGAACCGCGTCGAGATCCGATCGGAGCCGGGCGTGGTCAGCGTCCGCTACATGCCCTGACTCAGTCGACGCCGGCGGCCGGGTCCGACGGACCGGCGGCGCTCTGCACCCGCCAGCCGCCGTCGACGTCGCCGGTACGCACCTCGTAGTCGACGGTCGTCTCGGCCGTCACGGCCGCCGCGTCGACCGGGTCGCCGTCGACCTCGATCCGCTCCACGCGGAACGGCACGTCGAGGCTGTCTCCGCAGCACCCGACGTCGACGAACTCCTCGCGGACGTCGCCGACCGCGACATCGTCCATGACCCGCGCGAAGTACGACCGGTAGCGGTCCGTCTCGATCTGGTCGCGGCCCCAGTCGCTGAGCCCCTCGGGATACGAGAGGACGACGCGGGCCGCTTCGGGTGTACTCATGGGTGATGGTAACACGCCGTTCGGTTAGTTCGTTTCGGCGATCCGCGCCGCGCTCGCCCGAGCGCGACCGACCGAACGCGCCGGCTCGCGGCCGAGTGAGAAGGCTTATTCGCGCCCGCGCAGGAACCGGTATTTATGGTAGCGATCGAGGCACCGGAGGTCAACTACACCGAGTACTCGAACCGGCAGCTTGTGGCGATCCCGCTCGCCGTCCTCGTTCTCGCGCTCGCGATCATCTTGGGATGGTATCTCGTCACGGGAGCGCCGGCGAACCTGGGACTGGCGTTCACGGGCGGCGTCGAGCTCCGGATCGCCGACGACGGTGGTAACGTCGAGGAACGCATCGAAACAGAGTTCGACAGACGGCCCGACTCGATCCGGTCGATCCCCGCCGACGACGTGTACGTCGTCACCTTCCGCGCGGCCGACGAGGACCCCGAGGGACTGGCAGACGAGCTCGCGCAACAGGCGGACGACGCGGGGCTCGCCACGACCGCGGTCGACCAGGTGTCGCCGAGCTTCGCCAGCGACACGGCCCGGACCGCGGTGTTCGGGGTCGCGCTGGCGTTCCTCGGGATGAGCGTGCTCGTGTTCGCACTGTTCCGGACGTTCATCCCCTCGCTCGCGGTGGTCGCCTCGGCGTTCTCCGACCTGGTCATCCCGGTCGCGGTGATGAACCTGCTCGGGATCCAGATGACGCTCGGGACGATCGCGGCGCTCCTGATGATCATCGGGTACAGCGTCGACTCCGACATCCTGTTGAACAACTCCGTGTTACGCCGGACGGGCGACTTCTACGAGTCGGTGAGCCGCGCGATGCGGACCGGTGTCACGATGACGCTCACGTCGATGGCCGCGATGATCGTGATGGCGATCGTCGCGACCCTCTTCGGCGTCGACCTGCTCCGGAACATCGGGATCATCCTCGCGGTCGGCCTCTGTGCCGACCTGATGAACACGTACCTGCTGAACGTCTCGCTGCTCCGCTGGTACAAGTTCGAGGGGGTGAAGCGCTGATGTTGGAACCGATCAAGAACAACTGGCGCATCCTGCTGCTCGTCGTCGTCGTGGTCGGCGCGTCGGTCGCGCTGTTCGCCCCGCAGTTCGCCCCGGAGACCGCGCCGGGCGAGAACCAGAGCGAGGCGAGCCAGGGAATCACGAACCTCCAGTACGGGCTGGACCTGGAGGGCGGCACCCGCGTCCGGGCCCCCCTGAAGGGGTACACCGCCACCGGCGTCGACTTCGCCGGCGACAATCCCCCGGCGGTCGAACGGGCCGTCGCCGACGAGCTCGACGGGGTGCAGCTCCGCGACGTCGGATCGAGCTTCGGCGAGGACGAGCAGGCCGTCGAGGTCACCGACCCGTCCGTGAGCGAGGAGGAGTTCCGCGCGGCGATGGACGCCTCGGGCTACTCCTACGAGAGCATCCGCCCCGGCGTAACCGCAGAGACCCGCGACCTCACCCAGAGCATCATCGAGGGCAAGATCAACGAGGCGGGGCTCTCGGGCGGGAGCGTCCAGCAGGTCCAGTCGCTCACCGGCGAGTACTTCATGCTCGTCGAGGTGCCTGGCGAAGGCCGGAGCGACGTCGTCTCGCTGCTGCAGGAGCGGGGGACGGTCCAGATCGACATCGCGTATCCGAGCGATAACGGCACCGCCGTCGATGAAGCGGTGCTCACGCAGGAGGACTTCGAGAACATCGGGACGGCGTCGCAGCGGGACCGCGGCACGGGATCGTACGTCCCCGTGACGGTCAGGAACACCGCCTCCGACGGCCAGCCGTCGCCCGCGGAGCAGTTCCAGCAGGCCGTCGCCGACCGCGGCTTCGCCTCGGCGTACCAGTCCCAGGCGGACCGCTGCGAGTACAACCCCGAGACGGGCGAACTGGGGAACTCCAACCCCTGCCTCCTGCTCACGGTCGACGGCGAAGTCGTCAACTCCTTCGGGATGGACCCGGGGCTCGCCGACAGCATGGCGAGCGGCTCGTGGGCCGACACCCCGAACTTCGAGCTGACCACGCCCGAATTCACGACGGCGCAGGAGATATCGGTCAACCTGCGCGCCGGCGCGCTGCCGGCCGAGCTCGACATCAGCGGGGAGGGGACCTCCAGCACCATCTCGGCCGCGCAGGGGGAGAACTACAAGAACTACTCGCTGGTGACGGGGATCCTCGCGGTGTTCGCGGTCGCGGGCATGGTGTTCCTGCGCTACCGCGAGCCCGCGGTGGCGCTGCCGATGATCGTCACGGCGCTCGCGGAGGTGTACGCCCTGCTCGGCTTCGCCGCGCTCGTGAGCTATCCGATAGAGCTGGCGGTCATCGCCGGCTTCATCGCGGTCGTCGGGACAGGCGTCGACGACTTGGTGATCATCGCCGACGAGGTGATGAGCGAGGGCGAGGTGAACTCACGAAAGGTGTTCAACTCCCGGTTCCGCCGGGCCTTCTGGGTCATCGGCGCCGCCGCCGCGACGACGATCGTCGCGATGTCGCCGCTGATGGTGCTCTCGCTCGGGGACCTCTCCGGGTTCGCGATCTTCACCATCCTCGGCGTCCTGATCGGGGTCCTGATCACCCGGCCCGCCTACGGGGACATCCTCCGCCGCCTGCTGACGATCCGGTGAGGGGACGCGGGAGCGACGCGGTGCCGCTCCGCGTCGCGTGCGGATCGCCGGCGCGAATCGAGAGCCGACAAACTATTGTTTTAGACCGATCTAACCGCCACGTGACGACCGACGACCGCCCCGAACCGATCGACCGGACGGATCCGCGGACCGATCCGCGGACCGGAACGACGGACGCCGGACAGGCGGGCGCTCGCGATCGGACCGCCGCGACCGGCGAGTGCGGGGGATCGGGGGGCGCATGAGCTACTCGGAGATACTGATCGTCGCGTTCGTGGCCCAGCTCGCCGTGCTCCCCGGCGAGAAAGTTCAGTTCATGATCGCCGCGCTGTCGACGCGCTACGACCCGAAGGTCGTCGTCGCGGCCGCCGCGTCGGCGTTCGCCGGGTGGACCGCGATCGAGATCGTCTTCGGGCAGGCGCTGCAGTCGGCGCTGCCGGGGGTGGTCCTCGACGTCGTGACCGCGGCCCTGTTCTTCGCGTTCGCGTACCTGCTGTACCGGTCGATGCCGGATCGCGACCCCGGACGGGTCGCGTCCAGCGACGGCGGCACGGAGCCACCGGCCGCCGGCGCCGAGACGCCGGACTCCTCGGCGGCCGACGCCGACTACGCCGACCTCGACTCGGTTTCGCTCCCCGGTCCGCTCGACCGGTACGAGGGGTCGTTCGGCGGCTTCCTCCCGATATTCGTGCTCATGGCCACCGGCGAGTTCGGCGACAAGACGCAGTTGGTCACGATCGGGCTGGCGGTGCAGTACGGGGCGACCTCCGCGATATGGGTCGGCGAGATGCTCGCGATCGTTCCGATCAGCCTCGCCAACGCGTACTTCTTCCACACGTTCGCCCACCGCTTCGACGTGCGGCGCGCACACATCGCGTCCGCGGTGCTGTTCGCCTTCTTCGGGGCGGACACCGTCCTCTCGATCGTCGCCGGCTTCTCGGTCTGGGAGACGTTCATCGGCGCCGTGAGCGAGGCCGTCTCGGCGCTCGTCTAGAAGTCGTCGAGCCCCGACTGCTCGGCGGCCGCCAACACGTCGTCGCAAGTCGACCACGTCCGGCGCGCGCACTCCGGGACGTCGCCGTTGTCGGCGACGTACGCCCGCAGGAACGACCGCGTCGTCGGGTCGCTCGGGTAGCCGCTCCCGACGGCCTCGTATCCCGGATACCCGTCGTCGATCGCCGCCATCCGGTCGTCGCGCGCGACCTTCGCGACCACGCTCGCCGCGCCGACGACCGGGTCGGCCTCGTCGGCGCCGTGGAAGGCCTCGACGTCGACCGGAGGGAGGGCGGCGGACTCGTCGCCCTCGGAGTCGACGACCACTCTTCCGCCGTCCTCGGGGTCACCGCCGCCGGTATCGTTACCGCCGAGGTCGTCACCGCCCTCGGCGAACGCACCGAGCCGACGCGCGAACCGCGCCTCGCTGGTGTCTCCAGCGTCGGCGACGACGCGGACCGGTTCCGCCGGACGTTCCACGCCGGTGACGCCCGCTATCTCGCCGAGCGCGGCTCGCACCGCCCGCGCCTGCCCGCGGACCGTGAGCGTGTTCATGTCGGTGTCGGGCCGGTCGATCTCCGCGGGCTCCACGAACGCGACCCCGACCGCGACGCGGTCGCTTCCGCGCATCGTCTCGGCCATCGCCTCGCGTCGCTCGGGGGAGAGCCGCTTCGAGTCGTCGACGTCGGCCGGGAGGCTCGCCGGGTCGGCGAACACGGCCGCCGAGACCATCGGTCCGAGCACGGGCCCCTTGCCGGCCTCGTCGACGCCGAGGTACACGCGTCGCTCGTCGTCGTCGAACGGTAAATACGTTCAGAAAGCGAACGGGCTCAGTCGATGAGGACCGCGTTGACCTGCCCGGTCTGGCCGGGACGCGAGGTGACGCGGGCGCGGCCGGCGGACGTGTCGATGACGGCGCCCTTGGTGACGATGTTCCGTCGGGCGTAGTTGACGTTCGAGGGGTTGTCGACGACGTTCTCGATATCGGCCTCGCTGACCTCGCCGCCGTCGGCGACCTGCGCGACGTTCGTCGAGAGCGCGCGGATCTTCCGCTCCGTGCCGCGGGAGTCGATGTACTGGACCCGCGTCTCGCCGACGGTGGTCTCGGCGGGCTCTCGGCCGAGCTGGTGGCGCTTCTTGTTCGAGGCGTGCTTGAGTCGGCCGCCCGTCCGCTTGCGCGTGGAGCGTCCCTGGTCTTTCATACAGGTACGAACAGCCAGCGAATACTTGAACCGTTCGACTCGACTCGGTCCCGAGGCGGCGCGTGACGGGTCGGACGGGACGCGACGGCCCCGCGCACGGATTCGCCGGGAGCGCCGAACGCGGCCGCGGGGACCGGCACGCGAGTCAGCGCGAACCGGCGAGCGGGGTCGCGCGAACCGGCGAGCGGGGTCACGCGAACCGGCGAGCGGGGTCACGCGAACCGGCGCTCGAACTCCCGGATCCCCTCGTCGGTGCCGACGACGACGAGCTCGTCGCCGTCGCCGATCCGCGTGTCGGGACCGATCTCGGTCAGGGTCTCTCCGTCGCGCTCGACCGCGATGACGGTGCAGCCGGTCGCCTCGCGCACGTTCGCCCTGCCGACCGTCCGCCCGACGAGCCGCGGCACGCGGCTCTTGACGACCTCTACCTGCTGGTCCAGGGAGAGCACGTCGCGTCCCTCGATGACGGTCGAGGCGGACATCCGGCCGGTGACGGTCGCGAGCGAGAGCACGTAGTCGGCGCCCGCGCGGTGCATCTTCCGGACGCTCGCGGCCTCCTCGACCCGTGCGAGGATCTGCGTGTTCGGCGCTAAATCGCGGATCACGAGCGTCGTGAACTCCGTCGTGGTGTCTTCGGGCAGCGCGAGCACGACGGTCCGCGCCGACTCGACGCCCGCGGCCCGCAGCGTCTCCGGATCGGTCGCGTCGCCGACCACGTCGACGCCCTCGGCGTCCGCCCGGTCCACGACCGTGACCGGGAGGTCGGCGTCTTCGAGCGTCTCGGCGACGGTCCGGCCGACCTGCCCGTACCCGATCACCACGGTCTCGCCCGCGCCGAATCGCCGCGTGGCGGAGTTCGTCAGCTCGACGAGCCGCTCCAGCTGATCCGGCCGCCCGGAGACGAGCAGGACCGTCCCGGCCGACAGCGTCGCGTCCGGCGGGGGCGCCGCGTCGAACTCGCCGTTGAACCACACGCCGATGACGTTGACGCCGGCGCGTTCGCGGATCCCGCTATCGCCGAGGGCCGACCCGGCCAGCGGACTCCCGTGCGGGACCGACACCTCCGCGAGCTGCAGCGAGTCGCCGATGGCGACCGCCTCGCCGAGATCGGTCTGCAGCGCGGTCGTCACCTTCGCGGCGAGGCTCTCGCCGAGCAGCGACCGCGGCGAGAGCACCTCGTCCGCGCCGGCGAGGCGGTGGTACCGCTCGCGCTCCGGGTCTTCGACGATGCTGATGACCCGCACCTCCGGCGACAGCTCCTTCGCGGCGAGCACGATGCTCGCGTCGACCTTGTCGGAGACGTCCGTTATCAGCGCCCGCGCGTCGGGCAGGTTCGCGGCCGCCAACCCGTCCGTCGACTCCGGGTCGGCACGGATCGCGGTCTGCCCCGCTTCGTGTAGCCGTACCGCTCGGTCGTTGTCCGGCTCGACGATCGCGTACGGTATGTCCCTGGAGTCGAACTCCTCGATGAGCGCCATCGACCGGGAGGTGTCCGAACAGACGACGACGTGACCCGACAGCGCTCCGTCCACCGACGTGGGGGCGCTCGTCGAGAACGCCTCTTCCAACAGCGGCGTCACCACGACCGGCAGCGCGCCGATCAGGAGGACCATCCCGACGAGGTCCATCACCGCGATGAACGCGTTCAACTGCTGGCTCTCCCAGGGCGCGTCGCCGCCGAATCCGGTGGTGGTGAACATCTCGATCGAGAAGCGCAGCGCCTCGATCATCGTGCGCGGGTCGCCCTCGTACACCCGCATCCCGTATCGGTAGGCGATCGCGGTGAAGATCAGCACGAAGAGGACGAAGGCGAAGTACCCGACGACGCGGCGCTTCCACGAGTCCATCGGTCCGTTGTACGCCGCCCACCCACAAAAACGGGCCGCGTCCGGCCGCGTGACGGATGCGGTTGCGGTCGCGACCGCGGCCGGGCCGAAGTTCGATGGTTTAAGACACGGGGGGGCCCAACTGGGGAACATGGTGCGGGACCCGTCGCGCGAGGAGGATCCGCCGTCGGTCGACGACGTGCTGGACGCACTGGCCGACGACGCCGCGCGCCGGATCGTGACGGCACTCACCGAGCCGAAGACGGCGAGCGACCTCTCCGAGGAGTGCGACATCCCCCTGTCGACGACGTATCGGAAGCTGGAGAAGCTCACCGACGCCTCCCTGCTCCGGGAGTCGACGGACATCCGCCGCGACGGGCAACACACGACGCGCTACTCCGTCTCGTTCGACTCCGTGACGGTCTCGATCGACCACGCGGACGACGAGGCGGACGAGTCGCGCGATCTCACCGTCGAGTTCTCCCGTCCGGAGCGCACGCGGGACGAACGGCTGGCCGACCTGTGGTCGGAACTGCGAGAGGAAACATGACAACGCATATTGACCTCGCCATCATCGTGGCAAAGACCGCCATCCTCGTGCTCGGTGGCAGCATCACCTACTACGCGCTCCGCGCGTACGGCCGGACCGGCGACCCCTCGCTGCGCGCGCTGGGGCTCGGCTTCGGGATCGTGACGATCGGCGCGCTGATCGGCGGCGTCTCTCACCAGATCATCGGCGCGTCTCTGGCGGCGGGGATCGCGATCAACAGCCTGCTGACCGCGGTCGGCTTCGGCGTCATCGTCTACTCGCTGTACGTGGAGTGACCCCGCTCGCGGGGCCGCTCCGGATTCGACGTCGAGCCGGGAGAAGTGGGGCCGGTGGACGTCGAGCCAGATGGACGTCGATCTCGGGAGAAGTGTCGACGTCCGACGAACCCCGCTTTCGGTAGCCTTTTGCGGCGCTCCGCCCTCGGACCGCCTAATGAGCGACGCACGCGAGGAGCTCTCTCGCCGGATCGCCGGCGAAATAACGCTCAGCGACGACCCCGGAGCGACGCTTCGGAAGTGGCGGACCGACTTCGACGTCTCACAGACCGAGCTCGCCGAGCAGCTCGACGTCTCCTCGTCGGTGATCTCCGACTACGAGAGCGGGCGTCGGGAGAGCCCGGGGATCGGCATCGTCCGCCGGATCGTCGACGGCCTCCTCGATATCGACGAGCGGCGCGGAGGCGGGCGCCTCCGACAGTACGCCCGCGTGCTCTCGGCGGGCTTCGAGAGCGACATCGTCCACGCCCTCCGCGAGTACTCGACCGCGGTGCCGGTCGAGGAGTTCTACGAGGCGATGGACGCCACGGAAGTCGTTCGCGGCGACCAGGACCACGTCAACGGTCACACCGTCATCAACTCTATCGAGGCGATCACGCGGCTCTCCAGCGAGGAGTTCTACCGGCTGTACGGTCAGTCGACGAACCGCGCGCTCGTGTTCACGGGCGTGACCCGCGGCGAGTCGCCGCTGGTCGCCCTCCGGGTCGTGAGCCCGACGCCGAACGCGGTCGTCCTCCACGGCATCGAGTCCGAGGACCTCTGGGAGCACGCGGCCGACCTCGCCCGCGTCGACCGCTTCTCGCTGGCGACGTCGACGCGCGACCTCGACGACTGCCTGGCCGACCTGCAGGCGCTCTGAGCGCCCCGGCGAGCTGTCTCCCAGCCTCGGGACCTGACCCGCCCGAACCGCGGGCCTGAAACCGCCGGCGCTCCTTCGACCGCGTATGACCGACGAGTACGCCGAGCGGCTCCGCGCCAACCGCCGCGAGAAGGACGAGTTCTTCGCCGAGCACCCGCAGTCGCCGATCCCGCCCGAGCACCGCGACGGGTTCGACGGGCTCGACTACTTCCCGCCGGACGAGGACTACCGCGTCGAGGCGACCGTGACGGTCCACGGCGACCCCGAGCCCGTCGAGATGGAGACCACCGCGAGCAACCCGGTCCGATACCTCAGAGTCGTCACCTTCGCGTTCGAGGTCGACGGCGAGGAGCACGCGCTCGCCGGCTACCGACAGGAGGGCGAGGACGGCGAGATATTCGTCCCGTTCCGCGACAAGACGACCGGCCAGCAGACGTACTACCAAGGCAGGTACATGGAGCTCGAACCGGAGGGAGAGCTCGCCGACGGCGACGTCGTCGTCCTCGATTTTAACCTCGCGTACAACCCCTTCTGCGCGTACAGCGAGACGTTCGCCTGCCCGCTCCCGCCCGAGGAGAACTGGCTGGAGATCGTCGTCCCGGCCGGGGAGCGCGCACCGGATATCGAGTAGTCGGGGGCTCGTCACCGCCGCGTCGCCGTCGGCGGCGACGCGGCCCACCGCACGTCGCCGCGCGGCGTTCGGTGCGCTGGAACCGCGCTCGGAGCCGACCGGTTTCGAAGGGGAGACTCGACGCTCGATGCGGAGTAGAGAAGACGAGAGAGGGTCGTTCGCGCCGCGCTACCGCTCTAACTCGACCGTCAGGTCGGTCGCGATCCACGCGTCCGTGTTCCCCTGCTCCGTGAAGACGGTTCGATCGGGCGAGCAGCGGCTCGCCGCGACGATCGGCCGTGCGTCCGTCGACTCCTCTGTGCCGTCTTCGATCCGGTCTTCGGCGCTGCGCCCGATTCGGTCCCCAGTGCTCATTACCAGTCTGTCAGAGGCACGGGTGGTTATAGGTTTCGGTCGGCCTAAACCCTCGCCGCGATCGGGGCGATCCCCGCACCGGTGCGATCGCGGCGATCCGCGCGGGGAATCGGAGCGCATTACCAGCCGGCGGCACTCCGGTGTCTCGATGACGGATTCGCTCTTCGCGCCGCTCACGCTACGCGACACCGAGCTCCGGAACCGCGTCATGCTGTCGCCGATGTGCCAGTACTCCGCGGACGACGGGTTCGCGAACGACTGGCATCGGATCCACCTCGGCTCCCGCGCGGTCGGCGGCGCCGGCGCCGTGATGACCGAGGCGACCGCGGTCGAGGAGCGCGGTCGGATCACCCCGGGCTGTCTCGGGATCTGGTCCGACGAACACGCCGACGCGATCGAGCCGATCGTCGACTTCGTCCGGTCGCAGGGCGCGACGCCCGGTATCCAGCTGGCCCACGCCGGCCGCAAGGCCTCCCACCGCCCGCCGGCCGAGGGCGGCGATCCGATCCCCGCGGACGACCCCGCGGGCTGGGAGACGATATCCGCGACCGACGAGCCGTACCCGGACGGCGACCGCTCTGAGACCGGCGAATCCGCGGCGACCCGCCGGATGGACGGTGACGACATCGCCGACGTGACCGAGTCGTTCGCCGACGCCGCGGCGCGCGCGCTCGACGCCGGCTTCGAGATCGCCGAGGTCCACGCGGCCCACGGCTACCTGCTCCACCAGTTCTGCTCGCCGGTCACCAACGACCGCGACGACGAGTACGGCGGGAGCTTCGAGGACCGGACCCGACTCCTCCGGGAGGTCGTCGCGACCGTCCGAGACGTCTGGCCCGAGGAGAAGCCCGTCTTCGTCCGGATCTCCGCGACGGACTGGCTCCCCGACCGCGACTCGTGGGACGTCGACGACTCCGTGCGGCTGGCGCCGCTGCTCGCCGAGGCCGGCGCCGACCTGATCGACGTCTCCGGCGGCGGGATCCACCCCGACCAGCGGATTCCGGGGACCGGACCGGGGTACCAGGTGCCGTACGCCGAGGCGATCCGCGAGGGGACCGACGTGCCCGTCGCCGCCGTCGGCGGGATCACGGGCCCGACCCACGCCGACGCCCTCGTCCGGAACGGTCGGGCCGACCTCGTCGCGCTCGGCCGCGAGCTGCTCCGGCACCCGTACTGGCCGCTGGAGGCCGCCCACGAGCTCGGCGCGGACGTCGAGTGGCCGGTGCAGTACCGCCGCGGCCGGTTCGACTGAGGTCGGGTTCGACCGGGTCGACTGCGATCGGTCGCGGCCGATTCGACTGAGGCCCCCTCTCACGCTCCGGGAAGACTTATTCCGCTCCCGCGAGCCGACCGCGTATGGAGTACCGACCGTTTCCCGAGGAGCGCGCCGACGAGTTCGGCGCGTTCATGCGGTACGCCTTCGCTCCCGCGGACGGCCCCTACGACCCCGACGAGGCCGACGACCACGACACGATCGCCGAGCGGCGCGGTCTCTTCGACGCGGCCGACGACACCGTCGCGGTCTGCGCGCACCACCTTTTCGCGCTGCGGATCCGCGGCGCCGACCGCGAGGTCGCCGGGCTCTCCGCGGTCGCCTCCTCGCCCGAGCACCGCCGCCGGGGACACGTCGCCCGGCTGCTCCGCGAGTCGCTCGCGGAGTACCGCGACCGCGGCGTCGACGTCTCGGTGCTGTGGCCCTTCGAGTACGCGTTCTACGCGAACTACGGCTGGGCGACCGCGAGCCGCTACCGCTATCTCACCGCGCCCCCCGAACAGCTCGGCTTCGTCGACGACCTCGTCGCGACGACGGGCGACGCGGCCGGGGCCTTCCGCCCGCTCGACGAGGGCGACTTCGCGGCGGTCGAGCCGGTGCTCGCGGCGACGGCGGACCGCTACGACCTCACCATGGAATGGACCGAGGAGTGGTGGCGCGAGCGGACCCTCTCGGGCTGGACGACCGACCCGTTCGTCTACGGCTGGGAGCGCGACGGGGACCTCCGCGGGCTCTGTCGGTACGAGTTCGACGACGACCCCGACGACGCCGAGGAGACCGTCATGCGCGTCTCCGACGCCGCCGCCGTCGACGACGAGGCGTGGTTCCAGCTGCTGCGGTTCTGCCGCAACCACGACTCGCAGGTCGCCGAGGTCCGGGTCCGAGCGCCGCCGGACGCCCCGCTGCTCGATCTCGTCGAAGACCCCCGCGCCGTCGACTGCGAGGTCCGGACCGGGCCGATGGTCCGGCTCGTCGATGTCGCCGGCGCCGTGGAGGCGCTTGACCCGGACCCCGCCGTCGAGGCGACGCTCTCGCTCGCGGTCGTCGACCCGCTCGCGGCGTGGAACGACGCGACGTTCCGGGTCGTGGTCGTCGACGGAGACGTCGCGGTCGAGCCGTTCGACGCCGAGCCCGCGAGCCCGGACGCGACCGTCGACGTCGGCGCCCTCTCGCAGCTGTACGTCGGCTACCGCTCCGTCGACGAGGCGGTCCGTGCCGGGAGACTCGCGGCCGGCGACGGGGCCGACTTCGACGACGGCGTCGCCGCCGCGCTCCGCGGCCTGTTCCCGCCGCGGACGACGCACCTCCGCGAGGGGTTCTGAGTCGCCGCGTCGGCGACGTCACGCGCCGGGACGCGACCGTCAGCGCCGGCCGGGCTTTTTATCCGCGCGCCGCGTACTCGGTGGTATGAGTTCCCGCGACGACCGACGCGACGACGAGCTCGAGGAGCGGCTCGACGAGCTCGAAGACGTCCTGACCGAGCTGCGGCGCGACCTCGGGGAGAGCGAGCGGGACCGACGGGGGCCGCCGCGACCGCCCCGCCTCTCCGAGCTACTCCGGTTCACCGAGCAGTACACGATCCCGACGGTCATCGCGCTCCTGGAGACGACGATCAAGTCGCTCGAACTGCTCCGGGGGACGCTCCGGCTCGCCGACCCCGGCCGGAGCCTCGCCGACGAGTCCGGCGCGACTGCCGACCGCCTCGCCGACGTCCGCGACGGCGCGAGCGCCGGCCTCGCTCGGTCGCTCTCGGAGCTCCGGACCGCGCTTTCGGAGGCCGACCTCCCGGAGGAGGCCGCCTCGCGCTCGATCATCACCGACGCCCGCGACCTCACCGCCGAGATCGAGTCGCGGATCGAGGAGGGCCGTCGGGAGGCCGACGCCGCGCGGCGACCCGGGCGGGACGACGACCGCCGGAAGGACCGCGGGGCGGGCGGCCCCGAGTCCGACGCCCGAGACGGGGGCCGCGCCCGCGACGACGACTCCCCCGGCCGGGACCGCGGCGTTCGGATCGACGTGACCGACCCCGACGCGGAGCCCGAAGCGAGCGGGGCCGACGAGGAGACGGAGGACGACCCGGCGCCCGAGGTCGACGTCGAGTCCGAGCTTGAGTCGATCAAGCGACAGATCGACGGCGACGAGGCGGACGACGCCGACGCCGTTGACGAGGCGGACGCGAGCGATGACGCGGGTGCCGGTTCGGACGCCGGCGACCCGACCGACGCCGACGGCTCCACTGATGACGACCGGGACGACGCGGCCGAGGAGGGCGACGGAGACGGCCGCGACGCGAACTGACCCGCTCGCCTCCCGCGCCGCTCTCGCCGTTCGTTTTTAAAAGTCCACGCCGAGCCGGTCGGCGACGCGCTCCGCGGAGTCGACGAGCAGGGCGTCGTCGTCGGTGAACACCTCCAGCGCGACGGTGCCGTCGAACTCGTCGAGTTCGGCCGCGACGGCCCCGTAGTCCACCTCGCCGGCGCCGACCGGGAGGTGGGTGTCGCCGCGGCGGCGCACGTCGTGACAGTGGAGGTGCGAGACCCGGTCGCCGTGGGCGCGGAGGAACCGCGTTATCGCCCTGTTGTCGCCCTCCATGTACGCGTGTCCCACGTCGAAGCAGATCGGGGTGTCAGTCTCCCGGGCGATGTCGCCGAGGACGGAGAGCTGGAGCCCCGCGTGCTGGTGGCCGACGTTCTCGACGACGACCTCGACGCCCGCCTCGCGGCCGGCGTCGGCGACCCGTCGGAGCTGGTCGGCGGCCGTCTGCCGGAACTCGATGTCGTCGCGGTCGGCCGACGTCGCGTGGAGCACCGCCTTCTCCGCGCCGAGGTCGCCGGCCGCCTCCAGGAGGCGCCGCTGGTAGTCGACGATGGCGTCGTTGACCTCGGGGACGTAGCTGGCCAGTCGCTGGCTGTACGGCAGATGAACGAGCAGGTCGCGGCCGGCGAGCGCGTCGGTCAGCCGCCCCCGGTCGATCTCTCCCGGGACGAGCGTCGGCTCGCCGACCCCGAGCTCGCAGAAGTCGAACCGCGACGGCGACGCCGCGAGCCGGTCGAGGTCGTCGCCGACGGTGAGACCGATATCCATGTCGGCGGTGGGTGCGGCGGAGATTTATAAGTAGTGGCGCTGGCGGTGCGGCCGGCGGTGTCGCCGGGGCGGTCGCGGATCGATCCCCGCCTCAGTCGTCGAGGCGGTCGCGGATCGATCCTCGCCTCAGTCGTCGAGCGGGTTGTCGACGTCGATCTCGCCGGAATCGATCTCGGCCTCGACCTCGCGAACCGCGGTCACCATGTTCTCCATCTTGCCGTACGCGATCTCCCGGGGCAGGAGCTTCAGCCCGCAGTCGGGCGAGATCGTGAGCTTCTCCGGCGGGACGACGCGGAGCCCCTGCCGGACGTTCTCCTTGATCTCCTCGACGGACTCGATCTCGGCCGTGTGCGCGTCGACGACGCCGAGCGCGAGGTCGGGCTCGAACTCGGGGTCAGTGAACGTCGGGATCTGCTCGAAGTCGCCGTTACACAGCTCGACGTCGAACTCGTCGATCGGGTAGTCGTTGATCTCGGGGTAGATCCGCGAGTAGTCGCCGTAACAGACGTGGAGCCCGATGCGGACCTCCTCGTCGATACCCGAGACGATCCGCTCTAAGGCCTCGCCGACGATGGCGTGGTCCTCCGGCGTCGTCGCCAGCGCGGGCTCGTCGATCTGGATGTAGCGCGCGCCCGCCTCGACCAGCTTCTCGACCTCTTCGTTGACGAGGTCGGCGAGGTCGTAGACGAGCTCCTCGGTGGAGGGGTACGCCTCGTTGAACGCCCAGAAGCCGAGCGTGTACGGCCCCGTGATGGGGACCTTGACGGGGCGCTCGGCGACGTTCGAGGTGAAGTCGAACTCGTCGACGAGCCACGGCTCGTCGTACGTGACCTCCTCGACGACCGACGGCTTGTCGAAGTAGTTGTGACCCCACACCTTCACAGGGCCGTTGAACTCGTAGCCGTCGATGCGGTCGGCGAAGAACTCCACCATCTCGTTGCGGCGCATCTCGCCGTCGACGACCGTGTCGAGCCCGGCGCGCTCGTGCTCGTGCGTGATGAGCCGACAGGCGTCGTCGTGGGCCTCCTCGAGGTCCGCGGCGTCGAACTTCGAGTCCGGGTCGTCGACGAGCTCGTCCGCCCGGTTCAGCCACTTCGGCTTCGGGTACGAGCCGACGACGGTCGTCAGCAGGAACGCGTCGTTCGGGTGGTCGTTCGGGCGGAACTGTTCGCGGTTGGCGTCTGGGTTTCGGACCATTAGTCGAGCACCTCCGCGGCGGCGGCGAGCGCGTTCAGCTTCGCGCGGTACTTGTTGGCGGGCAGGTAGAACAGCTCCGTATTAGGGGTGAGGTAGGTCCGGTCGAACCCCTCGGCGGGGATCTGCGACTCGAACCACTCGACCCGCTCCGCGACCGTCTCCGGCTCCTCGACGAGCGTGTTCTGCCCGTCGACGAGCCCGAGCGCGAGCGAGTCGGTGGAGCCGAACTCCTGGACGTTGTACACCGTGTCGTCGCGGTCGCCGGCGACGAGGTCGAGCCCGAGCGCGTCGGCGCCGGCCTCGTCGACGAGGTGCGCGTACAGCTTCTCGCCGAGCGCGCCGTACGAGGTCTGTACCACGACGTCCGCGTCGGTCGCGTCGGCGACCGTCGCGATGGCGTCCGTCGCGGTCGACTCCGCTCCCTCGGCGGGCGGGTTCGTCACCAGCGACGGTTCGAGGAGGAACAGCGTCTCGTGGGCGGGGAACGCCTCAACCTCGCCCGCGAGGAACTCGGCGATCGCGGCCTGGAACGCCGCCTCGTCGCCGTAGTGCTCGTCGCTCGCGAGGTCGGCCAGCGAGTACGGACCCGGCAGCGTCGCGGCGAGGGGCGCCTCGCCGTCGATCAGGTCGGCCGCGGACTCCAGCTCGCGCGCCACGTCGCCGGAGAAGTCGAGGTCGGCGACCACGCGGGGGTCGCGGTAGAAGTTGTTGTTGTCGTAGTACCGCACGATACCGCCGGTCTCGACGCCGTCGTGCACCGTCAGCGGGTGCGCGATCATGTCGTCCCAGCGGCCCTGCCCCTCGCCGACCCGGTCGAGGCCGGCGTCCAGCTGGTCGTCGACGAACTCCGCGCGGACCTCGTCGTACTGCTCGACGATCGCCTCGCTCTCGTCGCCGCTCAGTAGGTCGCCCTTCTGGTGACCCTTGAGGTCCGAGAGCGTCTCTTTCGCCCAGTCCGGGAGCGGGTACAGTCCCGGCGTGGCCGCGACACGTTCAGTCATCACCAGTGGTTCGATATGCCGCCGTATAATATTTGCTAATACGTATTATGCCCGATAGTTATTAGCGGCGGTCGGCCGAACGGTTAAGCCGACGGTCGGGGATCGGTACCCATGACCGTCGTCTCCCTGTTCCCCTCCGCGACCGAGCTGGCGGCCGCGCTCGGCGCGACGCCCGCCGCGGTCTCGCATCAGTGCGACCGCCCGCCCGCGGTCGAGGACCGGCCGACGCTCACCGGGCTCGTCCGCGACCTCGACGCCGACCCCGCCGACCTCGACCGAGTCGCCGCCCACGACGACACCTACTACCTCGACGGCGACCGACTCGCCGCGGCCGACCCGGACGCGGTCCTCACGCAGGGCGTCTGCGCGGTGTGCGCGCTCGACGCCGGGCTCGCGCGCCGCGCGGTGGAGCGGCTCGACCTCGACGCGGCGGTGCTCGACGTCCACGCCGACGACCTCGCCGACGTCCTCGCGAACGTCGAGCGGGTCGGCGAGGCCGTCGGCCGTCCGGCGGCCGCGGCCGCGCTCCGCGACGACCTCGACGCCCGGATCGACGCCGTCGCCGGCGCGGTCCCCCGGGCCGACGCGACCGCCTCGGCCAGCACGACCCCGTCGACCACCTCCCGCCCCCGCGTCGCCGTCCTCGACTGGACCGACCCGCTGCGCCACGCCGGGCTCTGGGTCCCCGACCTGATACGGATCGCCGGCGGGGAGGCCGGGCTCGTCGCGGCCGGAGAACGGTCGCGGAAGATCGGGCTCGACGAACTGCGCGCCTTCGACCCGGAGGTCGTCGTGATCGGTCCCTGTAGCGCCGACGTCGGCGAGGCCCAGCGCGCGGCCGCCGACCTGCTGGAGCGCGAGTCGATCGGCGACGTGACGGCGGTGCGCGACGGGCGGGTGTACGCGATGGACGGCACCGCCTACCTGAACCGCCACAGCCACCGCGTCGTCGACACGCTGGAGGCGCTGGCGGCCGTGATCCACCCGGACCGATTCGGGGAGTACGGCGAGAAGGTGCGGCGCGTCGGCTCGGGTGCCGTCGGGAACTCGACGAGCGGCTAGCGCGGCTTATTCCCGTCGGTCGAGCCGCAGCACGGAGAGCGTCTCGAACGGGAACGACTCCTCGACGGCGACCTCGTGGTCGAAGCCGGCGTCGTCGATCAGCCCGAGCACCTCCTCGTAGCCGGTCAGCGAGGAGACGAGCAGCAGGACGACGCCGCCGGGCGCGAGGACGCGCCCCACGTCGTCGAGGAACGGCTCGATCAGCTCCCGCCCCGACTCGCCCCCGGAGAGCGCGTGCTCCATCCAGTCGCCCCACTCGTTGTCGGGGTCGGTCGGGAGGTACGGGGGATTGAAACAGACGGTGTCGAAGCCGTCCGCGCGGAACGGGGCACAGAGATCGGCGACGACGGCCTCGACGCCGCGTTTGCGGGCCTCACGCGCCGCGTGCGGGTTGAGGTCGGTGCCGACCACGTCCAGGTCGCGCTCCGCGGCGATCCGCGCCGCGACCCAGCCGGAGCCGGTGCCGACCTCCAGCACGCGGCCGCGAGCGGCCTCGACCGCGGCCTCGGCGAGGAGGCCGGAGTCCTCGGCGGGCTGGTAGACGACGGCGTCGTCGACGCCGCGCCGCGCGGCGAGGTCGGGCCCGGGATCGGAGTCCCCGTCCGGCACGCTCCCGTCGCTCACTCGTCTGCCCCCTCGGCGGCGTTGCCGGACCCGGCACTCGCGTCGTCGCCTCCGTCACTCGACCCGTCGGCCGGCTCGCTGCCGTCGCTTCGGTTGCCGCCACCTCGGGTCGCCGCCCGCCCCTCGACCGACGCGTCGAGCTGCGGGCCGGACGCGCTCTCTTCCCGGGCGGAGAGCGTCTGCTGCGGGAACGGGATGACGATCCCCTCGGCCTCCAGCGCGGACTTGATCGCGCCCATCGCGGCCGTCTGGGTGCGCCAGCGCTTCCGCATGCTCGGGTTCCGGATCCAGTACCGGGCGCCGAAGACGACCGCCGAGTCGTCGAACCGCTTCGTCACGGCATCCGGCTCGGGCATCGCGGCGATGTCGTCGACGCCGGCGATCGCCTCCTCGATCACCGCCGCCGCGCGCTCGAGGTCGGTCGCGTAGTCGACGCCGACCTCGACCTCGATCCGCAGGCGGTTCCGGCGCGACCGGTCGATTATCGAGCCCGACCGCACGTCGTCGTTCGGCAGCGTGACCATCTCGCCGTCGAAGGACCGGAGGCGCGTGCTCATGATCGAGATCTCGGTGACCGTCCCCTCGTGGTCCCCGACCTCGACCCAGTCGCCGACCTCGAAGGGGCGGGAGAACATGAGCACGAACCCGGCGAGCACCGCGCCGAGCGTCTGGCGGGCGGCCATCCCGACCACGATCCCCAGAAACCCCGCGCCGACGAGGAGCCCGCCGACGTTGTCCGTGAACAGGCCGACCACGACGAGCAGCGCGAGGGTGTACACCGTCAGCTGCGTGAGCCGCCGGACCACCTCCTCTTGGTGGTCGGTGAGGACGGTGCTGTCGGCGGAGATCTCGCGGATGACGCCGCCGAGGAAGTCGGTGACGGCGTAGGCGCTCGCCAGCAGCACCACCGCGATCACGACGTTCGACAGCTGGTCCGTGATCGCGGCCGCCTCGAACGCGTCGAGGAGCGCGCCGCTGCGGTCCCACACCGCGAGCAGCGAGATCGCGCCGACGGCGGTGGCGGCGCCGACCGACGCCGAGAGCAGCAGGCGCTGGGTCGAGGTGAGCTCGCCGTCGCGCCGCTTCGCCCACGCGGTGAGCAGCCGCACGCCGAAGACGGCCGCGATGATGAGGACGGAGGCGAGAGTGCGCTTGACGTTCTCGGTCAGGGCGTCGTACACGCCCCCCGCCGGACCGGCGGCGTCGCCGCCGGCGGTCAGCAGTTCCGGGAGGGTCGCGGCGGAGAGCGGGCTGACGGAGAGCGGGTCAACGGGAAGCGAGCCGACCGCCAGGACGGCGTCTACGAGCGCCATCCCCGCGATCACACCTCGGTCGGCGCGCCGTGCTCGCGGGCCAGCTCCGCCAGCGCGGCGAACGCGCTCGGTTCCAGCGTCCCGGGGCGCCGGCGGAGCAGCTCCTCGTCTGCGGCCTCGACGACCGCGTCCGGGTCGTCCAGCCCGGAGATGTGGCCGGTGTTCCGGATCGCGTTCCGCACTGTCTTGCGCCGCTGGGTGAACAGCGCCTTCACGAACCGGAGGAAGAACGCCTCGTCGCCGACCGCGTAGTCGGGGTCTCGGGGCGTACACCGGACCACGGCGCTCTCGACCGCGGGCTGCGGGTCGAACGCCTCCTTCGGGACGCGCTCGACGATCTCGACGGCGGCGTAGTGCTGCGCCGAGACGGAGAGCCGGCCGTACTCGGACTCGCCCGCGGACGCCACCATCCGGTCGGCAAACTCGGCCTGGAACATCAACACGAGCGGCTTCCCCTCGGGGAGCAGTCGGAAGGCGATCTCGGAGGAGACGCCGTACGGGAGGTTGGCGACGCAGGCGGTGAACGGCGGGAGATCGACATCGAGCGCGTCTCCCTCGATCACGTCGAGGCGGCCCTCGTCGACCGCGGTCGCGAACTCCTCGCGGAGGAAGTCGGCGAAGGTCCCGTCGCGCTCGACGACGGAGAGGCGGCCGGGAGCGTTGCCGTCGCGGTCGGCGCGGTCGCCGTCGCCGACACGGTCACCGTCAGCCGCGACCGCCGCCGCCAGCAGTCGGTCGGTGAGCGCGCCGGCGCCTCCGCCGATCTCCAGCAGGTGGCTCGCGTCCGCGTCGTCCGGAAGGTACCCCGGGATCCGGTCGAGGACGCGGTCGTCGACGAGGAAATGCTGGTCGCGGTCGGGGTTCGCGCGCTCCCCGGCGCGCCGCGCGAGGGCGTCGGGGTCGCGGTCCCCGTACGCCGCGCCCTCACCCGTCGATAGGTCGGTCATGGCCGCGATAGGCCGGCGCTCCGGGTAAAAGTCCCGTTTCGAGGCTCACTCCTCGCGGCCGGCGAACGTCCGGTACTTCAGGTCGTCCTCGCGGACCTCCTCGACGACGCGTTCGACGATCACCTCCCGCGGGCGGTGGAGCCCCGAGACGCGCTCGGACACCTCGTCGAAGCTCTCGAAGGGACCGCGCTTGCGCTCGTCGAGGACGTTGTTCCGGAGCTGCTTGCCCACCCCCGGAAGGAGGTTGAGCTGGTGGAGCCGGAGCGTGATCGGTCCGGCCTCGTTGTAGAAGTCGACGAAGCGCTCCTCGTCGGACTCGACGATCGCCTCGACGGCGTACTCCACCTCCGCGGCCGCGTTCCTGGTGAGGTCGTCGTACGACACCTCGCGGTACCGGCCGACTGCCGGGCCGTCGAGCGCGACCCGGTCGCTCACGGAGACGTCGGTGTCGTCGTCGACCGAGAGCTCGTACAGGCGGAACGAGTCGGTCCCGAGGCCGTACGCGATAGGGGACTTCCGCGACGGGGGCCGGTCGTCGTCCGGCCGCCCGTTCGGCAACACGTCCAGCAGGACGGCGGCGGGACCGTCGTCGGCGTCCGCCGCGTCGGGCGCGTCGGCGTCGGGATCGCTCATACACGTTTTACGGCGCCGAACGGTGAAAAAACCGCTGCCGCGTCGGGCTATCGCGAGAACTCGATCGCGGCGCCCTGCCCGAAGCCGACGCAGAGGGTCGCGAGTCCGCGGTCGGCGTCGCGCTTCTCCATCTCGTGGAGCAGCGTGACGGGGAGCCGTGCGCCGGAGGCGCCGAGCGGGTGCCCGATGGCGATGGCGCCGCCGTTGACGTTGTACCGCTCCTCGTCGACGCCGAGCTCGCGCCGGGAGTACTCGCACTGCGAGGCGAACGCCTCGTTGAGCTCGACCAGGTCGTAGTCGTCGATGGTCGTCCCGGCGCGGTCGAGCAGGCCCCGCGTCGCGGGCACCGGACCGATCCCCATCACGGTCGGGTCGACGCCGGCGACGTTGTTCGTGCCGACCTCCGCGAGCACGTCGAGCCCGTGGTCCTCGGCGAACGCCTTGCTCGTCACCAGCGTCAGCGACGCGCCGTCGGAGATCTGCGAGGAGTTCCCCGCGGTCACCGTCCCGTCGCCGGTGAACGCGGGCGAGAGGTCGGCGAGCTTCTCGGCCGTCGTGTCCGGGCGGATCCCCTCGTCCGCCTCGACGAGTCCGTCGTCCGTCTCGACCGGAACGATCTCGTCGTCGAACCGGCCCGAGTCGGTCGCCTCGGCCGCCCGCTGGTGGCTCCGGGCGGCGTACTCGTCTTGCGCCTCGCGGCTCACACCGTACTCCTCGGCCACCTTCTCGGCGGTCATCCCCATCTGGAGCTGAAAGACGTTGTACTGCTCCGACAGCTCGGGGTGCAGGTGCTGGTAGGAGTCGCCGTCCATCGGGACGCGGCTCATGTTCTCGACGCCGCCGGCGACGACGCAGTCGCGATTCCCGGCGGCGATCGCGTCCGACGCCGAGATGATCGCCTGCATCGAGGAGGCGCACCAGCGGTTGATCGAGGTGGCGGGCACCGACTCGCCGAGCTCCGAGAGGAGCGCGATGACGCGGGCGACGTTGTTGTCCTGCTCGGTGCGCTGCTGGGCGACGCCCCACATCAGGTCGTCGACGTGGTCGCTCGTTAACCCCGTCTCGTCGAGCGTGTGGTCGATGAGCGCCGTCGAGAGGTCCTCGCTCCGGACGTCTTCGTAGACGCCTCCGTCTCTCCCCTGCGGCGTCCGATATGCGGCGGCGATCACCGGCGTGGTCTCGTCTGTCATGAACGATCACAGACCGGTAACGCTCTTAAATGGTCATGGAACCGGCGGAAATATACCCGAAGTTTACGGTTTATCGCATCTGTTGATATTTTAACACATTCAGCACGACCGATAACCGAACGCCGCCGACCGAACTCGACAGAGCCTTTTTTACTTACGTTCGCAAGTAGTTACCATGGTAACTGACGCGATCGTCGAGTCGGTCGAAAGCCGCCGGGACCGGCTCACCGACCTCGCGCTGGACATCTGGGATCACCCGCAAACCGCCTTCGAGGAGACGTACGCCGCCGGTCGACTCGTCGAAGCGCTGGAAGAGCGAGGGTTCGACGTCGACGTCGGCGTCGGCGGCATCGAGACCGCCTTCGTCGCCCGGTACGGCGACGGCGACCCGGTCGTCGGAACGATGGGCGAGTACGACGCGCTCCCGGGGCTCTCCCAGCGCGTGAGCGCGACCCGCGAGCCGGTCGAACGGGGCGGGAACGGCCACGGCTGCGGACACAACCTCTTCGGCGTCGGATCGCTCGGGGCCGCCGTCGGGGTCGCCGACCTGATCGACGAGGGGGTCGACGGAACCGTGGTGTACGTCGGAACCCCCGCGGAGGAGGCCGGCGCCGGAAAGACGTACCTGACCCGCGCGGGCGCGTTCGACGACGTCGACGCGGTCGTCTCGTGGCACCCGGGGTGGTTCAACGCGCCCACGAAGGCGTCGTGTCTCGCGGTCGACGCCTTCGAGGTGACCATGGAGGGGACCTCCTCGCACGCCGCCGCCGCGCCAGAGGCCGGGCGAAGCGCGCTCGACGGGATCCAACTGCTCAACACCGGCGTCGAGTACATGCGCGAACACGTCCCCGACCCCGTCCGGCTCCACTACGTGATCACCAACGGCGGCGACGCCCCCAACGTCGTTCCGCCGGACGCGACCGCGGAGTACCTCGTCCGCGCGCCGAGCCGCGACCTCGTCGAGTCGGTGACCGAGCGGTTCCGCCGCGCCGCCGAGGGCGCCGCCCTGATGGCCGACGTCGACGTCGAGATAACGAAGACGAGCGGGGTGTACGGCGTGCGAGCGAACGAGACGCTCGGCGACGCCATCTACGAGACGATGGCCGACATCGGCTCCTTCTCGGTCTCGGACGAGGCGCTCGCGTCGGACCTGCGCGACTCGCTCGGGGACGTCTCCGACGCGCTCGAGGAGCTCCCGCCGGAGGTCCGGGACCGCGCGGCGGACCGGTCGTACTTCACCGAGCCGATCGAGGCGCCCGACGCCGGGGAGGTCGGGGCCTACTCGACGGACTCCGGCGACGTGAGCCAAGTCGTGCCGCTCGGTCGGATGCGCACCGCGACGTGGCCGGTCGGCACGCCGGCGCACTCGTGGCAGGCGGTCGCCGCCAGCGGCTCGACCGGCGTGGACGGCATGCTGTACGCCGCGAAGTCGATCGGCGGAACGCTGGGCCGACTGCTCACGGACCCCGAGCTCCTCGCCGACGTCGTCGACGAGTTCGAGCGGCAGGGCGGCGCCGACGAGTACGAGTCGCCGATGCCGGACGACGCGGATCCGTACGAACTGCTCGGCGTCGATCGACCGACGTTCGATCCGAGCGACGGCTCCGCCGGCGACTCCTCGGGCGCGGAGGCTGCCGACGACGACTGAGCCGCGTTCAGCGGCCCCGAGTTACTCCGAGAGGAGCGGCTCGCCGGTCATCTCCGCGGGGCGGTCGAGCCCGATCAGGTCCACGAGCGTCGGGGCGATGTCGCACAGCGACCCGCCCTCGCGGACCGCGCGCCCGCCGTCGTCGCCGTCGGGAGTCAGGTAGACGAACGGGACCGGGTTGAACGTGTGGGCGGTGTGGGGGTCTTCGGGCGTCCCCATGTCGTCGGCGTTGCCGTGGTCGGCCGTCACGACTGCGTGCCCGCCCGCGTCGGCGACCGCGTCGAGGAGCCGGTCGAGCCCCGCGTCGACCGCCTCGACCGCCTCGACGGCGGCGTCGAAGTCGCCGGTGTGGCCCACCATGTCCGGGTTCGCGTAGTTGAGGACCATCAGGTCGGGGTCTTCCTCGTCGATGATCGCGATCGCCTCGTCGGTGAGCTCCGGCGCCGACATCTCCGGCTGCAGGTCGTACGTTGGAACGTCCGGGCTCTCGACGATCTCTCGGAGTTCGCCCTCGAACGCCACCTCGCGCCCGCCGTTGAGGAAGTAGGTGACGTGCGGGTACTTCTCCGACTCGGCGATCCGGAGCTGCGTGCGCCCCGCGTCGGCGACGACCTCGCCGATCGTGTTCTCGGGGATCTCCGGCGGGAACGCGACCGGGAACTCGAACGTCTCGTCGTACTCGGTCGCCGTCGTCATCCGGACGTCGGGCTGGTCGACCTCGAACCCCCACTCGGGCCGGGTGTCCGTGAGCAGCCGGACGAGCTGGCGGGCGCGGTCCGCCCGGAAGTTGAAGAAGATCACGGCGTCGCCGTCGGCGAGCGCGGGCTCCTCGTCGACGAGCGTCGGCTCGATGAACTCGTCGGTCTCGCCGCGCGCGTGCGCCTCGGTCGCGGCCTCGACCGCCGTCTCGGCCCGGTGGGGCGCCTCGCGCTCGACGATCGCGTCGTACGCCTTCTTCGTCCGCTCCCAGTTCTCGTCGCGGTCCATCGCGTGGTACCGGCCCGTGACGGTCGCGACGCGGCCGGTCCCCCGCTCCTCGGCCTTCGCCTCCACCTCGGCGAGGAAGCGGTCGGCGATCTCCGGGGCCGTGTCGCGGCCGTCGGTGAACGCGTGGGTCGTCGCCGGCACTCCCGCGTCGGCCGCCGCGTCGATCAGCGCGAGCAGGTGCTCGACGTCCGAGTGGACGCCGCCGTCGGAGACGAGGCCCATGAGATGCACCCGCCCGCCGGTCGACTTCGCGTGGTCCAGCGCCCCCGCGACGGCGTCGTTGTCCGAGAGCGACCCCTCGGCGAGCGCGTCCGTGATCCGGGTGTACGCCTGCTTGACGACCCGCCCCGCGCCGATGTTCAAGTGGCCGACCTCCGAGTTCCCCATCTGCCCCTCGGGGAGCCCCACGCGCCGCCCGTGGACGACGAGTCGCCCGTCCGCGCCCCGCTCGCTCGCGTCGTCGAACGCCGGGGTGTCGGCGGCCGCGACCGCGTCTCGGCCGGCCGGTCGCCCCGAGGGATCGACCGTCTCGCCGTCCTCGCCGTCGCCGCCTCCCGCGCCGCTCCCGAGTCCCCAGCCGTCGAGGACGATGAGTGCCGTCTCCATACCCCCCGTTCCGCTCCGCGGGGTAACTACCCTTCGCTCCGGGCGAACTCCCGGCGACGACCGGCCGGCGGCGACGGTTCGGCGGCGACTGTTCCGTGGCGATCGCCCGTCGGCGACAACGTGGCCGCGGGGAACGACCCCCGGGAGGCGACCCGGTCGGGTCGCCCTCCGTAAGTCAGCCTTTTACGCTCTCGACGCTAACTATACGTTAATGGACTCCGCGGTACTGCTCGATCTCCTCGGGAACGAGAACCGGCGGCGCATCCTCCGGCTGCTCGCGACCAAGCCCTGCTACGTCACGGAGATCTCGGAGTACCTCGACGTGAGCCCGAAGGCCGTCATCGACCACCTGCGGAAGCTGGAGGAGGCGGGCCTGATCGAGTCGACGACGGACGACCAACGCCGGAAGTACTTCCGGATCACCCGCAGCCTCAGACTGGAGGTGAGCGTCTCCCCGTACGGGTTCGGCGCGAAGAGCGCGTACCCCGCCAAGAACAGCCTCGACATGTCCGGCCGGTGTCCCCACCTCACCATCGAGGCGCCCGACGGGTCTGGCGCGTCGAACGACATCGGCGACCTCGCGGGGGAGTACGCCCGCCTTCAGGACCTCGACCGCGAGCTCTCGCTGGCCCAGCGGTGGGTGCAGGGGCGGGTCGAGGACACGCTCGCGAAGATCGACGAGCGGCTCGGAACCGAGGCCGACAGCCGGTTCTACGCCGCGATCCTCGCCGCGGTGATCGAGACGGACGGCACGCCCGCGGCCGTGGCCGAGGAGGTCGGCGCCCGCGAGGAGACCGTCGACGACGCGCTCGGGCGCCTCGCCGACGTCGGGGTCCTCGCCCGCGAGGCCGCCGGCGACGACGACCGGTACCGAGTCCGGTAGCGGGTCGGCGTTTCGGGCTCTCCCTGCACGTCCGGCCGCTTCCGGAACCTTTTGAACCGCGCCCGGAGGAGGGGGCGTGTGAGCCGAGCACGGGACCTCGCGCTGTTCCTCGTCCTCGCCGCCGTCTGGGGGTCCGCGTTCATGGCGATCAAGGCCGGATTGGCGTACTTCCCGCCGGTGCTGTTCGCCGCGCTCAGGTACGACATCGCCGGCGTCGTCATGCTCGCGTACGCCGCGTACGCCGTCGACGACCCGGTCCCTCGCGGGCGAGACGAGTGGGCCGTCGTCGCTGTCGGCGCGACGCTGATCATCGCCGGCTACCACGCGTTCCTCTTCGTCGGCGAGAGCGACCCCGCCGTGACGAGCGCCGTCGCGGCCGTGATCGTCAGCCTCTCGCCCGTGCTGACGACCGTCTTCGCCCGCGCCTTCCTCCCGTCCGAGCGGCTGACCGTCGTCGGGGTGATCGGCCTCCTCGTCGGCCTCGTCGGCGCGGTCGTGCTAGCCGCGCCCGACCCCGCGAACCTGACCGGCGGCGGCACGGTCGCGAAGTTCCTCGTGTTGCTCGCGGCGGCCTCGTTCGCACTCGGATCGGTGCTCACCCGGGCGTCGGACGCCGACCTCCCGATCGAGACGATGGAGGCGTGGTCGATGCTCGCGGGCGCGCTGTTGATGCACCTGCTGTCGGTCGGGCTCGGCGAGTCGGTCGCCGACGTCGCGTGGACGAGGGAGGGCGTACTGGCGCTGGCGTACCTGTCGATCGCCGCCAGCGGGCTCGGCTTCCTCATCTACTTCGACCTGCTCGACCGACTCGGACCGATCGAGATCAACCTCGTCTCCTACGTCGCCCCGATCTTCGCCGCGCTCGCCGGGTGGGTGTTCCTGAGCGAGGGGATCACGGTCAACACGGTCGCCGGCTTCCTGATCATCTGCGTCGGGTTCGCCCTCGTGAAGCGGGCGGCGCTGCGGTCGGCGCTCCGCGAGTACGGGATCGCCGCGTGAGGTCGCGCTCGCGGTTGTGACCGCTCGCCACACCCCGCGAGGATTTTATACCCGTCCGCGTGACGGGCCGCCATGTTCCCCGAGACGATCGAAACGGACCGGTTGCGACTGGAGCCCCGACGGCCCGAGAACGTCGACCTCGACGCCTGTTACCGGATCTGCTCGTCTGACCCCGCGATCGACGAGGTGACCGAACACGTCACGTGGGACCCCCACGAGACGAAGAAGGAGACCCGCGAGTTCCTCGAACGCGGCCGCGAGCGCTGGGAAGACCACGAGGCCGCGAGCTACGTCATCCGCCCCCGCGAGGGCGAGGAGGGCGCCGGCGATATCGCCGGCTTTGGCGGCTTCTCCGTCGACTGGGAGCGGCGAACCGCCGAGCTCGGGACGTGGCTCCGCAAGCGGTTCTGGGGGCGCGGCTACTCGGGCGAGCGCGCCGCGGCGCTCGTCGAGGTCGCCTTCGACGACCTCGACCTGGAGGTCGTCGCCGTGGGCCACCACCCCGACAACGACAACTCGCGGCGGGCGATCGAAAAGTACATCGAGCGCCTCGGCGGCCGCCGCGAGGGCCGCCTGCGGAACACCCTCACCTTCCTCGACGGGAGCGTCCACGACGAAGTCCGTTACACGATCTCACAGGCGGAGTGGCGCGAGGCGACGAGCTGACGCGCATCGGGTGTTTCGGCGCCTGAAACGAGTTTTTTACTTGCTCATCGCGAGCCAACAAACACTTACCACGGCCGAAACGACTGCGGGTGCATGTCAGTCACCGACCGAACGAGCGGGACGAGCGGAATCGTCGGCGGGGCGGCCGCGGGCGCCGCCGCCTACGTCCTCGGCTACCTGTTCGCGTACGTCACGCAGGGGAGCGCGATAGAGGACCAGCTGGCGGGGTTCAACGTCTTCGCCGACCTGTTCGGCGGCGATCCCATTCCGACGTGGAAGGCGGTCGGGTGGGTGTTCTACAACGGCCACTTCGCCGACACCCGAGTACCGTCGCTGGTCGGCGGCTCGCAGATGACGAACATCATCTCGCAGGCCGACGGCGGCTCGCTGACGCTGCTGTTCGTCGTTCCGCCCGTCCTGCTGGTCGTCGCCGGACTCGTCGCGAGCCGGATCGCTGGGGCGACGGAGCCGGTCGACGGCGCGCAGGCCGGCGCGTCCGTCCTCGTCGGGTACCTCCCGCTGGCCGTGATCGGCGCGTTCCTCTTCCGGCATGCGGTCCGAGAGGCGACGATCGCCCCCGACCTCGTCACGGCCGTGCTGCTCGCGGGCGCGGTGTACCCGGCGGCGTTCGGCGCGATCGGCGGCGCGGGCGCGACGCTGCTGAGCGACTGAGAGAGTCGAAAGAGCGGTCGGTCGTTTTCTCGGAGTTCAGTAGTCGCCCTCGTCGGGCTCGACGCGGTCGCCGTACTCCCGGACGGGATCGACCGGCCGGCCCTCGTCGGTCTCCGGCGCGACGTAGTCGATGAACGACTCGACGTCGGGCTCGCGGACGCGGACGTCGACGTCGATCTCGCCGAGCTCGTCCGGCTCGCCGACGGCGAAGTTGACGACCCCCTCGAACGCGGCCTGCTTCTTCAGCGAGAAGGCGAACCCCTCGTCGGTGCTGTTGCGCAGGAACACCCGGCGGGCCGTGTCGAGGATCTCCTGCTCGTGGAGCACGTCGGAGAAGGCGTCGAGGGTGTGCGCCTCGGCGACGAGACTGCCGTCCTCGTGGACCGGCTCCGCGTCCGGGAACACGTTCCGGACCGCGTCGAAGACCCGGTCGGTCACCTCCGTGTCGCGGACCGGGACCTCGATCCGCACGTCGACGCTGTAGATCACGCGCCGTCACCTCCGGCGTTCGCGGTCGCCGTCGACTCCGCGCTCGCTTCCTCGCCCGACTCGCCGGCGACGCCGAGCGCCTCGCGGACGCGACTCCGGAACTCGTCGAGCGTCCCCGTGTTGTCGATCTCGACGTCGGCGCGGTCGAGCGTCTCGCCGAGGCCGAGTTCGATCTCTCGCGCGTCGCGCTCGCGGAGGGCCTCGAGGTCGGAGTCGGAGTCGTCTCGTCCCCGGTCGTCGAGGCGCTCGGCGCGCACCTCGAAGGGGGCCCGGACCGCCACGAGCGTGAAGTCGTCGCCGAACGCCTCGCGGAAGCGCTCCAGCTCGACGGTGGAGCGCAGCCCGTCGACGAGGACGGCGTCGCGGTCGCTCTCGGCGGCGGCCTCGCGGATCAGCGGGAGCGTGCGGGCGGCGATGGCGTCGTCGCCCTCCTCCTCGCGGAGCGCCCGCGCGATCCGGCCGTGGTGCTCGGCGGGGTCAAGCCCGCGGCGGCGGCACTCCGCCCGGATCACGTCGCCCATGACGACGACCGGGATCCCGGCCGCCTCGGCCACGTTCGCCGCCTCCCCCTTCCCGCTCCCGGGGAGCCCGACGGTTCCGATAACGTTCATTGACGCGGAGTAGTCTCGTGCCGGACTTAGGTCTGCTGTTGGCGCCGCCCGCCGGCGCGAACCGTCGGCGTTTTTTATATCGGGCGGTAGAGGAAGATGTGAGGGCACATAGCTCAGCTCGGATAGAGCGTCGGACTTCTAATCCGACGGTCGTGGGTTCGAATCCCACTGTGCCCGTACAGCGAGAAGCAGAGCGACGAGCGAACCGGCACGCAGGGGATTCGAACCCTGGGAGTCGCGCGCAGCGAGCGATGCGAGGTGCGAACGGAGTGAGCACCTCGGTAAGCGAGCGGCGGAGCCGCGAGCAGCGAGCGAGCACGTCTGATTCTGGTTCGAATCCCACTGTGCCCCCTCGCTCCCGTCGATCGCTCGCGGGAGTCCCACTGTGCCCGTACAGCGTGGAGCGGAACCGCTGCTCCTCGGTTCTGCGAAACTGCCAGCCGTTACTCCCCACGAGAGACACGCTGAGGGCCTCCAAAACGGCGTTTCCGATCAAGCGTGTCGCTGCGCGCGACCGCGGTCCCGTTCGAGTCGCGCTCACGCGTACTCCGCCGGAAGGCGGTCGGACCGGCGACGCAGACGCGTAGGACGTCGATATCGACGCTCGCACCGTCGCCGACCGCGCGCCGCTCCGCGGTCGTAACGTAACCGCTACCGGTATCTAAAAACAGTTTTGTGGCCGGTGACGTTTACTCCGACAATGGACCGGCGGCGCTACGTGGAACTGGTCGGTGTCGGCGGCGCCCTCTCGCTCTCGGGTTGTCTCGGCGGGACGCCGGCGTCGGCCTCCGAAACGGCCGATTGCGGAACGAACGGGGAGACGCTGACGGTCGCGACGGCGACGACGACCCGGGACAGCGGGCTCCTCACGGAACTGGTCCCCGGGTTCGAGGAGTCGTTCGGCGTGACGGTGGACGCGATCGCCCGCGGCACCGGCGGGGCGCTCCGGACCGCCCGCAACGGCGACTGCGACGTGGTTCTCGTCCACGCTCGGCCGCTGGAGGACGAGTTCGTCCGCGCGGGACACGGGATCAACCGGCGCGCGGTCATGGTGAACGACTTCCTGCTGGTCGGTCCCCCGGACGACCCCGCCGGCGTCGCCGGCGCCGGCCCGGCCGAAGCTGTCGCGGCGATCGCCGGGAGCGAGGCGTCGTTCCTGTCGCGGGGCGACCGCTCGGGGACGCACCTCCGAGAGCGCCGCCTGTGGCGGGAGGCGGGGATCGACCCCGCCGGCTCCTGGTACCGCGAGTCCGGCCAGGGGATGGGGAACACGCTGGTGATGGCCGCGCAGTCCGGCTCGTACACCCTCACGGACCGCGGGACGTTCCTCAACGTCGACGCGGGCGGGCTGGCGGCTCACGTCGCGCGCGGCGTCGAGGACCCGCCGCCGCTGCTCCGGAACGAGTACGCCGCCATCCCGGTCAATCCGGCCCGGCACGACGCGGCGTATCCGCTGGCGATGGCCTTCCTCGGCTACGTCACCGGGCCCGGGCAGACCCGGATAGACGAATTCCGCGTGGGTGGCGAGCGGGCGTTCAGACCGCTCGCCCGGTCGCGGGAGCCGCGGTTCGACCAGTACGTGCCGAGCGACTGGTCGAACATGGAAGCGGACTGACTCCCTCGTCTGTCTCCTCCCTCGTCTCTCGGCTCTCTCGTCTGTCTCCTCCCTCGTCTCTCGGCTCTCTCGTCCCTCGACTGGCCGCGGCGCGGCCCCGGCCGACGGTTCCGCGAGCCACACGCCCAAGTACCCGCTCGCCCGAGACTCACGCGTGTACCGACGAGACCTCAGAGACGCCGACCACGACGGCCTCCTCGCCGACATGGCCGTCGCGGACCGCGTCGTGCAGGCCGCTGTCGGCCCGGACGGCCGGATCGCCTACGCGAAGAACCGCGAACTGACCACCGACCTCTGGCTGGCGACCGACGGCGGCGACGTCCGACTCACCAGCGAGGGCGTCTCCGCCATGCGCTATGGCCGGACCGACGCGCGGTGGCTCGACTGGAGCCCCGACGGCGACCGGATCGCCTTCGTCACCGCGGACGCCGAACTGGCGACCGTCGACGCCGACACCGGCGCGGTCGACGTGCTCACGGACCTGTCGGGCGGCATTTCAGGCCTCGCGTGGGGCGAGCCCGGCATCGCCGTCGTCACGGACGGCTTCTCGCGGGCGAGCCTCGCGGTCGTCTCGCCGGACGGCGACCGCGTCGAGGCGATCGCGAACGACGAGTACCTCTACGCCGACCCCCACTGGCAGGGCGACACCGTCGTCGCGACCCGATCGCGACACGCCGACCTGTTCGACTACGAGGCCGCGCTCGTCCGCGTCCCCCTCTCCCCCGCCGGCGAGAGTGAGGGCGACGAGGAGGGGGTCACGGAGCTGTTCGCCGAGCCGGGCGTCCGGGCGGCCTGCCCGCGCCCGCGCCCCGGCGACGACGGGGCGGTCGCGTTCGTCCACGACGGGAGCGGGTACGACGCGGTGTACGGAATCGACGGCGTCGCCGGAGGCGACCACGGCGGCGGTGACGCCGAGGGCGGCTCGCCGATCCCGATCTACGGCGTCTCGGAGACGGAAGTCGCGGCGCCCGAGTGGAACGACGCGGGCGACCGGCTCGCCGCGACCGCCACGAGCGGCGGTCGAACCCACGTGCACGCGGTCGACGTCGACGGACCGCTCGCGGACGCCGGCCTCGGAACCGAGGTCGATCCCGCGGACGCCGAGGACGCGATCGCGCTCGCGACGGGCGACGCGATCCACGGCGCGCCTCGGTGGGACGGCGACCGGGTGATCTCGGTTCGAGAGACGCCGACCGACCCCCCGGCCGTCGTCGACGCGGCGACCGGGAAGCGGCTCACGCCGGCGGCGACGGCGGGGTTCGGGGCGCGGCTCCCCGAGCCGGAGGCGTTCACATACGACTCGGCCGGGACCGAGGTCCACGCGGTGGTCCACCCGCCGGAGTCGGGCGCCGAGAGCGGGTCAGACGCCGAGAGCGGGTCAGACGCCGAGCCTGACACGGTCCCGCTCCTCGTGAAGCCGCACGGCGGCCCCACCGCCTTCGACGGCTTCGGGTTCGACCACCGCGCGGCCTACTTCGCGGCGCTCGGCTACGCGGTCGTCCGCCCGAACTACCGCGGCTCCGACGGCTTCGGCCGGGCGTTCCGGATGGCGAACGACGGCGACTGGGGCGGCGGCGACCTCGACGACGTCGTCCGGGCCGCGGACGCGACGGCGACGCGGTACGACGCCGTCGACGGCGACCGCGTCGGGATCTTCGGCGGCTCCGGCGGCGGGCTGATGACCGTGAACGCGCTGGGTAACAGCGACCGGTTCCGCGCCGGCGCCGCCTTCTACGGCGTGTACGACTACGAGACGTTCGTCGACGACACCGACGACGTGGGCTGGCAGCTCCTCAAGCGGGAGCTCGGCGACTTCGTCTCCGACCTCGACGCCTACCGCGACGCGAGCCCGATCCGGACCGTGCCCGACATCGACGACCCGCTCATGGTGCTCCACGGCGAGGAAGACGCCCGCGTCCCGATCAGCCAGTCGGAGCAGCTGGTCGAGGAACTGGAGCGGCACGACGTCCGCCACGAGCTCCGCCGGTACGAGGGCGAACCGCACGGCTTCGGAGAGCGAGCGCACGTCCTCGACGCGTACACGCGGGTCGCGGACCTGTTCGCGAAGTACTTGCGAGAACTCCCGGACGACGGGAGCAGTCGGCCGTACGAGCCGCCGGAGTAGCTCGCGGCGCGGCTCCGCTACCGCTCGCGACGCGGTCCCTCAGTCTGCGACGCGGCCTCAGTCCGCGATGCTCGGCGTCCCGAGGTACTCCTCGTTGATCTCGTACTCGCCCTCCTCGTTCTCGACCAAGTACTCGCCGTAGTAGGGGACGCGGTTGGCGACGACGGCTTCGAACGTCTCCGCGATCTCCTCGCGCGTCATCTCGCCCATCGACCGGAGGTCGTCGTTGCGGTTGAGACACCCCTTCAGATACCCCTCGTGGGTGACGCGGACGCGGCCGCAGTTGGCGCAGAACTCCTCGTTCTCCACGGGGTCGACGATCTCGACCATCCCGCCGCCCTCGCCGTCCGCGTCCTCGCCGACGAAGTAGCGCTTGCGGTCGTGCATCTCGCGGTGCTCGATCCGGTCCGCCTCCTCGGCGAGCCAGTCGTGGACGCGCCCGATGTCGATGTTCCACTCCGGCTTCCCGGTGAGCTCCGGCATGTACTCGATGAGCTGGAGCTGGAGCCCCTCGTTGTCGGCGACGTGGTCGACCATCTCCTCGACGTAGCCCGCGGTGTGCGTGAACACGACCATGTTCAGCTTCACGGGGTCGAGCCCCGCGTCGACGGCGGCCTTGACGCCCTCCAGCACCCGCTCGTAGGCGCCGGACTTCGTCACCTCCGCGAAGTCGTCGGGGTCGAGCGCGTCCTGCGAGACGTTCACGCGGCTGAGCCCGGCCGCCTTCAGGTCCTCGGCGCGGCCCGGCAGGAAGGTGCCGTTCGTCGTCATCGACACCTCCATCGAGTCGGGCGTGCGCTCGACGATCTCCTCGAGGTCCTGGCGGAGCATCGGCTCGCCGCCGGTGAACTTCACGGAGTCGACGCCGTACCCCTCCGCGACCTCCAGGAAGCGGACCACGTCGTCGGTGCTCATCTCGTCGTCGCTCGGCTCCATCGGCCCCCGCGTATCGCCCAACCCCTCGTTGTGACAGTAGACGCAGTCGAAGTTACACCGGTCGGTGAGCGAGACCCGGACCCCCGTCACCTCCCGTCCGAAGTCGTCCGCGAGCGGCTCGGTCATGTCCGAACCGTGCGGCTATGATCGCTTAAATATCAGGGTCGTTCACGGGTTCAGGTAATCACCAACGGTTACGTTTTCGGCGGAACCGCCGACGATCGGGACCGGATCCGGGCCGAGGGCCGATCAGAGTTCGACGCGCAGCCCGTCGCTCGCGACGTCGACCTCGCCGTCGAACCCCGCCTCGCGGACGCTCCGAGCCATCTCGCGCTCTCGACCGCCCGTGTGCGGGTAGAGGTGCGACAGGAGCAGGGTGTCGACGTCGACGCCCGCGAGCGACGCGCCCAGCTCCGCGGGGTTCGGGTGGTTCGACACGTCGGTGCCGTCGGGGAACGAGCAGTCGTGGACGAGGAGGTCGCTCCCGTCGGCGAACGCCGCCATCCCCGCGAACGCCTCCGTGTCGCCGGAGAGCGCGAGCGGGCCGGCGGCGGGATCCGTGTCGGAACTCGGCGGCGAGAACCGATAGGCCAGCCCGTCCATCGAGTGGCGCGTCTCGCGGGCGGCGACGTCGAACCCGGCCGCCGCGAACGGGCGCGCCGCCGACACCTCCTGGACCGCGAGGTCGACCCGTCCGTCGAGGTAGTCGTGGACGTCGAGGAGTCCGTCGACGAGCGACTTCGTCCCTGTCGGGCCGACCACTTCGAGGTGTTCGGCGCCCGCCAGCCACCGGGCCTTCAGCAGGGGGAGGAGGGCGGAGACGTGGTCGAGGTGGTGATGCGTGAGGAGGACGGTCGAGACCCCCTCGTAGCCGGTCTCGGTGCCTGCGAGCCGCTGGAGGACGCCGCTGCCGCAGTCGACGAGGAGGGAGCGGTCGCCGTCGTCGAGGAGGTAGCCCGCCTGCGCGCGGTCGGGGACCGGCATCGCGCTGCCGGAGCCGAGGACGGTGAGCTCCATCACCCGAGCGCCCCCGCTCCGTCGGCCCCGCGTTCGTGCGGCGGTCGCCCCCCGGTTCCGGAGCCGCGCGGCGATTCGCTCCCGGTTTCGGAGCCGCGCGCCGGTCGCCTCCCGGTTCGGTGTCGGCGTCTCTCGCGGCACATCGTGGCTAACCGACGGTGACAGGCACGGTTAACTGTGTTGCGACGTCGGTCTCCGACCGACTCCGGGTCGGCTCGGCACCGACCGGACGGCGACCGCGTCTGTCGATCGGCCACCATTCCGCGGAACCGTTATGTGGGCCGACCGAAAGGGTCGGGGTATGCCAACGCACGTTGCGGTCGTCGGCGCGTACGGGAGCGCCGGTGTCGCCGCCGCCGAGCGGCTCGCGGACGCCCCGGACGTCGAGCTGACGCTGATCGACGACGGCGACCCCGGCGGGGGGCTCTGTATCCTCCGCGGCTGTATGCCCTCGAAGGAGGTGCTGTCGGCGGCCGAACACCGGTTCGCGGCGCGACACGACGACCGCCTCTCCGGCCCGCTCCCGGACGTCGATCTCGAAGCGGTCGTGGCGCGGAAGAACGAGCACACGTCGAGCTTCGCCGCTCACCGCCGCGCCGCCGTCGAGGAGCTCGCGGAGCGGGACGAGGTCGCGTTCCATCGCGAGGCCGCGCGGTTCGTCGGCGACCGCCGCCTCGCAGTCGGCGACCGGACCATCGATCCCGACTACGTCGTGATCGCGACCGGCTCGACGGTGAACCTCCCGTCGCTGCCCGGGATCGACGACGTCGAGGTGACGACGAGCGCGGACGTGCTCGACGCGGCGGCCTTCGGCGACTCCGGCGTCGTCATGGGGTTCGGCTACGTCGGCATGGAGCTGGTGCCATACCTCAGCGAGGCGGCGGGGATGGACCTCACGGTGATCGAGCACGACGCCCGCCCGCTCGACGAGGCCGACGCACCATTCGGCGACGCGCTGCTCGACTACTACCGGGACGCGTTCGACGTCGACGTGCTCACCCGCGCGAGGGAGCGGCGCGTCGAGCCGACCGACTCCGGCGGCGTCAGGCTCCGCGTCGATCGCGACGGCGAGGAGACCGCGGTCGAGGCCGACCAGCTGTTCGCGTTCACGGGTCGCCGCCCGGCGCTCGACCGGCTCGGTCTGGAGGAGACGCGCCTCGACCCGGGGCGGGGGTGGGTCGACGACGCGATGCGGGTCCGCGACGACGACCGCGTCTTCGTCGTCGGCGACGCCAACGGGAAAGAGCAGATCCTCCACGTCGCCAAGGAACAGGGGGCGACGGCGGCAGAGAACGTCCTGCGGCACCGCGACGGCGACCCGCTCGTCGACTACGAGAACGTCCACCACCACGTCGTGTTCTCCGGGCTCGGCGTGCTCCCGTTCGCCCGCGTCGGGCACTCGGCGGCGTCGGCCGAGGCGGCCGGCCTCGACCACCGCGTCGTCACCCGCGAGGCGGCGGACGACGGCGTGTTCAAGACGAAGAACGTCCCGGAGGGCCTCGCCCGGCTCGTCGTCGGCGCCGACGGGGCGGTCCTCGGGTACCAGGGGCTGCACTACCACGCCGACGCGATGGCGAAGACGATGCAGGTGATAATCGAGACCGGGACGGACGTCCGAGACGTGCCCGACCGCGCGTACCACCCCACCACGCCGGAGATCCTCGACGGCCTCCTCCGGGAGGCGGCGGCGACGCTCGCGGAGTAGCGGCCGCCAGGCTCCCCGGTCCCGCGCCGTCGGCCGCCGCCGGACTCCCGCGCCGCCTACTTGATCAGGAACACCGGGACGCTCGCGTCGTCGGCGACGCGGTCGGAGACGCTGCCGAGCGACCGGATCCGCTCGCGCGGCGACTTCCCCTCCGGGCTCATCACGATCACGTCGATCCCGTTCTCGTCGGCGTAGGAGACGATCTCCGTGTCGGGCGTTCCCCGGAGGACGCTCGTCTCGACGGCGAGTCCATCTCCCTCGGCGCGCTCGGCGACCGCGGCGACCGCGTCCTCGCCCTGCGCTTCCAGGTCCTCGACGATCTCGTCGTGGAGGTCGCCGGAGTTCGCGGTCGCGATCCGCCGGTCGACGACGTACAACGCGTGGACCGTCGCGTCGTGGTCGCTCGCCAGCCGCAGGGCGTGATCGAGCGCGCGGTCGACCGCCTCGCTGCCGTCGGTCGGCACCAGGATATCGTCGTACATACGCGACGGTTCGACGGGCGCCACAATAACGATGGGGTTTCGGATCCGGAGCGGCGGTCATATCGACCGGGCCTCGACGGTGGCCGCGGTCCGGAGCCGCGCGTCACCGATAGCGGGGCCACCGAAATAATTAAGCAGACTGTTAATTTATCAGTTAGATATTATATAATACATATAGCGCTGTTCCGACCGCCCCGCTTCGCGTCGGAGTCGGCGCCCGTGACGGCGACGTGCAACGCGGGGTCACGGAACCCAGTCGCCGGGGCGGACCGCGGCTTCCACCCGACGTTTCCCGCGGAGTTCGGAACGGACCGTTTCGGCAGTCACTCGAGTAATTGACGCATAACGCGCGATTGGACCGATACATCGCCGACTTCGAATCGACGGCGGCGTCCGACCGATCCAGCGGCCCGTCGATGCGATTCTGGCTTCTACCGGCCGCGACACGCTCTCGACGCGTTCGGTCCGCGGGCTGCCGGTCGGCGCTCCGGAGCCGACCGCGAACGGGTGACCGACTGGCCGATCGACGAAATATAAAAAGTAATGATAGTATATAAGTCTGATACGATGTCGTGTAGCGGCGATTCCCGACCCCGACAGCGCGCACGGACCCTCTCGCTCAGCGACGTCTCGTTCGACCCGGTCGCTATCTCCGGCGAGGCGGCCGGTTCCGGGTCCGCGTACACGGAGCCGTACCGCTTCGTTCCTCGCGCCCACTCGGAACGGTGCCGGTCCAGAGCTACGGCCTGACACGGATAAGTTGTTGGAGTACGGTACTCCGAACGGGGAGCCGGGTCAATCTTCTTTACGCCTTCGAGCCAAAGACGGGCCGCATGCTGCCGAGCACGTTATTCAGTGGCATCGATCCGGGGTGGGTGGCGCTCCTCTCCCCGGAGCTCGCGAGCCGCGCACAGTTCGGCTGGACCATCTCCGTTCACATCATTTTCGCGTCTCTCTCGATCGGTCTCGCGCCGTTTATGATCTATTTCACTTGGAAGGACGTGCGGACGGACGACGAGCGGTTCGCGCGACTGCGCTCGTTCTGGGTGAAGGTGTTCGCCGTCGGCTTCGTTATGGGGACGGTCACCGGGATCCCGATGAGCTTTCAGTTCGGGACGAACTTCCCGCAGTTCTCGGCGGTGGCCGGAGAGCTCATCGGCGGTCCGCTGGCCTTCGAGGCGAAGATGGCCTTCTTCCTCGAGGCCGTGTTCCTCGGCGTGCTGCTGTACGGCCGCGAGCGCGTCCGGGACGGGACGTACGTCCTCTCGTCGGTGCTCGTCGGCGTCGGCGCGTGGCTGTCGGGGTTCTGGATCCTGATCGTCAACGCGTGGATGCAGACGCCGAGGGGATACGAAATGGTCTCCCGGAACGGGATGGAGGTCGCCAGGCTCACGGACCCGAGCGCCGCGTTCCTCACCCCGCGCATGCCTTGGATGTACGTTCACATGATCAACGCGTCGCTGATCGCGGTCGCGCTACTGGTCGCGGGCGTCTCGGCGTACATCGTCTGGAAGACCCGCGAGTCGGCGGCGTGGAACACCGCGCTGAAGCTCGCCGTGGTGATCCTGCTCGTCACTGCGCCGGTGCAGGCCGTCCACGGCGACGCCTACGCCCGTCACGTCGAGGACACGCAGCCGCAGAAGTTCGCGGCCATGGAGGCCCACTACGAGACGGACGAGGCCGACTTGCACCTGCTGGCGTTCCCGAGCGAGGTCGACGCGCTCACCGACCCCCGCGCCGAGAACCTCGTCACGGTGAGCCTGCCCAGAGTCGGCTCGTTCCTCGCCAGCGGGGGCGACTTCGACGCCGAGGTGACCGGGTTGAACGAGTACGAGGAGAACCCGCCCGTCGCGCTCGTGTTCTGGTCGTTCCGCGCGATGGTCGGACTCGGCTTCCTGTTCATCGCGCTGGCGCTGTGGGGCGGCTACCTCACGTACGGCGGGCGGCTCTTCGACAGCGACCGCTACCTGAAGGCGATGGTCGCGGCGTCGCCGCTCGGATACGCCGCCCTGCTCACGGGCTGGTACGTCACCGAGATCGGCCGCCAGCCGTGGGTCATTCAGGGCGAACTCAGAACCGGTGAGGCGGTCTCCTCGACGCTGACCGGGGCGGAGGCGACCCTCACGCTGGCCGCGTTCGTCGTCGTCTACGTCGGGCTGGTGACGACGGCGCTGTACGTCCTGAAGTGGCTGATCCAAGACGAACTCCGAGCGCTCGGCGTGAACGAGCCGAGCGGCGACCGCTGGCGCGGTCCGCTCCCGGAGGTGAGCGACGATGACTGAGTCGCTGCTGCCGGTCGACGCCTATCTCGTCGCGTCGCTGCCGGAGATCTGGTTCGCCGCCGTCATGTTCGCGCTGGGGATGTACGTCGTCCTCGACGGGTTCGACTTCGGCATCGGGATGCTGTACGCGACGCGGACGACCGAACACGAGCGAGAGACGTTCCTGGCGGCGTTCGGTCCGGTCTGGGACGCCAACGAGGTGTGGCTGATCGCCTTCGCGACGATGCTGCTGGCGGCGTTCCCGCGCGTGTACTCCGCGCTGTTGGCCGACCACAATCTGCTCGCGATCGGGCTCGTCTTCGCGCTGCTGTTCCGGGGACTCGGTCCGGAGCTACGCGAACAGCGCGACGACGAGCGGTGGGAGCGGTACTGCGACTACGCGTTCGTCGGCGGCAGCGCCACCGCACCGCTGCTGTTCGGGATGCTCGCGGGTCGTTGGGCGTTCGACGTCGCGACGCTGTCGCTTCCGGCACTGCTCACCGGCGTCGACCTCGTCGCGGTCTCGATCGTCACGGGAGCGGCGTTCCTCGCGGCGAAAAGCGACCCGGACGTGGCGTCGGAACTGCGGGGGTACGGAACCGCCGCGACGCTGGCGTACCTCGGCGGGACGGTCGCGCTGCTGGCTTCCGTCGTCGCGACCGACGCGGGCGGCGCCGCCGAGGCGATCCGCTCGCCGCTCGCGGTGGCGGTCGTCGCCCTTTCGATCGCCGCGGGGCTGGCCGGGACCGTTCTGGCCAGACGCGGCGCGTACCGCGCCTGGCTGGCGAGCGCGCTGACGCTTCCCGCGCTGTTGAGCGTGCTGCTCGCGCTCCTGCTGTACCCGACGCTCTACCCGTCGACCGGGCTGAGCGTCAGGGGAGCGGTCGTCTCGCCGCTGGCGCTGAACCTCGTGACCGTCCTCGGGTTCCCCGTGTTGCTACTGGTGTTATGGTACTTCAAATTCCTCTACGGCGTGTTCAGCGGCCCCGTCGACGCCGAGGGGTACGGGAGCTGACCCGTCAATCGTCGACCGCGGGATCCCGCTCGCTTCGGCGCGCGGAACGCCTCAGAGCGAGACCGTCTCAGACACCTTCCACCCGCCGTTCCGCCAGATAGCGTGGCCCTCGACGCCGTCGCCGCCGACGTGGTACCCCCGGTCGTACTCGCAGGCGCCGTCGACGGCGGTGAGGTCCGTCGGCAGGATGACGCCGTGAGACCGCGCTCGGGCGTTGCCGTTTCGCGTCGGGTCGCGGGCGAAGAGCTCGGTCTCCTCGAGATGGTGCGAGGCGGCGTACACGTCGGCGTCGACGCACCCGAACGTCGCGACGAAGCCGTCGCCGTAGCGCCGCGCGACGCAGTCCCGGACCGTCAGCTTCTCCGAGTCGTGGACGTTGACGGCGCGCTGGACGCGGTCGTGACCGTGCTCGGCCCCGCGGGGGTTGATCCCGTGGAAGTACGTGTTCTCGACCGTGAGGCCGTCGGCCCGCTTGGCGTACACCTCGACGGGGAAGTCGTTGCCGCGGGCGTTCCCCTCGACGTACGCGCCGGAGACGAGGGTCGCGTTCCCGCCCCGCGTCTCGACGCCGTAATCGTAGTTGAGCTGGCTCGTGCCGCCGACCATCTTACAGGCGGCGCCGCGGAACCGGACCCCCGCCCCGCGGTTCGCGGTGAACCGGCACCCCCAGAGGGTCGTCCCGTGCGGCGCCGCCGAGCGGTCGGTCCTGATCCCGTCGCCGCCGCAGTTCCACGCTTGCACGTTGTACCAGTTCGTGCCGAAGGTGCCGGAGTCCGGGTGACCGTCGACGAGGACGGCGTGGTCGGCGGTCCGATAGAAGGTGAGGTTCTCGAACGAGGCGAACGGCGCGGCGCGGAGCCGCAGACCGATCCCGCCGCCGACGACCTTGAGGTCCTTGACGAGCGGGTTGTTCTGGTAGTCGCCGCTTCCGGCACCGACGACCTCCAACACCGTCTTGTCCGTCTCGCCGGCGTCGATGACCGACGCCGAGGGGTGCCCCCCACACAGGGTGACCTGTTTCTCGCGGCAGTCGAGTTCGATCGGGAATGACTCGCCCGCCTCGGCGGCGTCGTACGAGGAGTGAACGTAGACGGTGTCGCCGTCGTCGGCGTCCGCCCACGCCTCCGCGACCGTCCCGTAGCCGTCCGCGCCGACGAGACGCCGGCCGCCGATGTCGTAGTCGCCCGACGGGTCCGTCGCGCCCTTCGTCTGAGACGGACCCGTGCCGCCCCCGTCCGTGGCGGCGGCGCATCCCGCCGATCCGACGAGTCCGATCCCGCCGGCGACTTTCATCAACGAGCGCCGCGACAGACGGCCTGCCGCGGAGTCCTGCGAAGTGGCGTGTGGTTCTGACACGAGCGGATCGAGCTCTCCCCAACATATCAATACTTTATAACTTCCGAGTAAGCGACCGTCTTACCCGGGGGTCGGTGGGTCCGCCCCGGTCCGTCGCCACCGCGCTCGCTCCATCGGCGTCAGCCGGCGACGACGTACGCCCCGGACACCGACGCGGCTGTCGGCTTTGTCACCGGATAATAACGTCCCTGCTCCCCCCACTGACCGACTGATGACCGCTCAGGAACACGCGGGCGCCCGCGTTCGGCTCGCCGACGCCGAGCCCTCGGACGGGGACCGCTGGTCCCTCTTCGTCGGCGGCGACACCATCGTCGAGGAGAGTTTCGCGGACCGCCCCGTCGGCCCCTCGCTCCGGCGTCGGATGCGGGACGCCGATCTGACCGTGCTCAACCTGGAGGGGGCGATCGAGGGGGCCGGCGATCCGCTGACGAAGTCGGGCGCGATCAAGCGCACCGACCGCCGGACGCCCGCGGTGCTGGCGGCGGCCGGCGTCGACGCGGTATCGCTCGCGAACAACCACGCCGCGGACCTCGGTCGAGACGGGGTGCTCGAAACGGCGTCGGCGCTTCGCGACGCCGGCGTCGCGGTCTGCGGCGCGGGCACCGACGCCGAGGACGCGCTGTCGCCCCACCGGGAACGCGTCGCGAACGGGTCGGTCGACGTGGCGCTGTTCGGCGTCTGCGAGCGGGAGTTCGGCGTCGCCGACGCGGACGACCCCGGCGCGGCGTGGGTCGGTCACCCGGACGCCCGGCGGCGCGTGGCGGCGACGGCGGACGCGGCCGACGCGACGCTGCTCGTCTCCCACGGCGGGACCGAGTACGTCCCGTTCCCGCCGGTGGAGCGGCGACGACGGCTCCGCCGCTTCGTCGACGACGGCGTCGACGCCGTCGTCGGCCACCATCCCCACGTCCCTCAGGGATGGGAGGAGGCGGACGGGACGCCGGTGTTCTACAGCCTCGGGAACTTCCTGTTCGAACAGCGGCGGCGGCCGAGCACCCGCGAGGGGCTCGCGGTCGAACTCGCGTTCGCGGGCGACACGCCGGTGTCGGCCGACCTCGTGCCGGTCGAGTTCGCCGACGGCCGGGTTCGGGAGATACCGGAGGGCGAGCGCAGGGACGCGCTGCTCGGTCGCGTCCACCGCCTCGGGCGACTCACCGCCGAGGACCTGGAGGCGCACTGGCAGGAGGTCGCCGATCGAGTGTTCCTCCAGCGGTACGCGGGTTGGCTCCGCGAGATCGGGGGCGGAGACCCGGTGAAGGGGCTGTGCAATCCCGGCGATCACCTGCGGAAAGGAGGGCTGTGGGAGGCGGGCGGCCGGGAGTCCGAACTGCTCGTCCTGCTCAACCTGATCCGGAACGAGTCGCACCGCGCCGTCGTCGAGACCGCCCTGGAGCTCCGGACCGGGATCGCGACCGATCGCCGCACTCCGGACGCGATCGAACGGACGCGGGAGCTCCTCGAGGAGACGGAGGACAGGCCGGTCGTCGATCCCCCGTCGAAGTCGCGGCTCAGGGCGGAAGCGCTGGTGAGCCGTCTCGTCGGAGACCTGCCGGGGATCTCCCGTCGTTCGGCCGGCGACGGGGCCTGAGCCGACCGGAACTGAGCCGACGCGGAGTCGGGGTGGTCAGTCCACGACCCGCTCGACGAGCGAGGTGGCCCGGGCACCGACGGGGTCCGGAAGCCCGGCGACGCCGCGTTTCACCTCGTCGAGCGTGACCAGCCGCGTCGCGATCGCGACCGCGACGTAGACGACGAACCCGGTCGGCGGCACGAGCGCGAGCGTCGGGAGGGTCCCCGCTATCGCGTTCGCGAGCGGGTGGATGACCGCCCCGGTCGCGCCGGCCGCGACGGCCACGCGCCCGAGCCGGAGATCCGACAGCGGTCGGTAGCCGAGTCGGCGGGCGCCGGCCACGTGGAACAGCGGGAGCGACCCGTAGCCGACCGACGTGGCGATCGCGGCCCCCTCGATACCGTAGGTCGGGATCAGGAGCGCGTTGAGCGCGACGTTGATCAGCGCCGACAGCCCCGTCGCGGCGATCATCACGCGGAGGTCGCCCTTCGCGTGGCTGACGGCGAGGATCGGGCGAGCGATCGCGAAGCCGATCGTTCCGGGCAACAACAGGAGCAGCGGCGGGACGGACGCGACGTACGCGGGACCGGCGTACAGCGGGACGACGTCCCGCGCGAGAACCGCTAACCCGACGGCGAGGAGCATCGTGAGCACCAGCGTGTACCTCGTGATCGCGCTCGACAGCCGAGTCACCCGTTCGGTCTTCCCCTCCGCCCACAGGTTCGACGTCGACTGGATGATCACCGACTGGAGCGCCCGCGGGACGAACCAGAGGAACTCGGCGATCACGAGGGCGATCTTGTAGTAGCCGACCTGTGCGCTCGCGGTGAACCGCTCCAACATCAACACGTCGACGTGGTACAGCGACGTGAGGAGGAAGATGTACACCACCGAGAGGTGGTTGAAACTGAGGAGCCTCGACCGCGGGAACGACGCCGGCGTCGGCGTGAACACGCTCGCGAGCGAGAGCCGTTTCGAGATGAAGTACAGCGACAGCGCGATCTCGATGACGCGGGCGACGAGGTGCCCGAGCAGCACCCCGAGCACGCCGTAGTCGAAGTAGACGAAAGCGACCGCGAACACGCCGAACGACACCTTGTGCACGACGCCGATCGGCTCGGAGACGTGCTCCAGTTTGAGCCCCATCAACACCCGGCGCGCGTACTCGCCGAACTGCGAGGCGAACACGAGGAGACCGAGCACGGAGGCGTAGCCCGCGAACTCCTCGCCGAGGGCGGCGTCGACGAGCCCGAGCTGCGCCGCGCCCACCAGCAGCGCCGATCCGAGGAACGCGAACAGGGCCGCGAATCGGAAGTAGAACCCGAACACGTGGTCTTTCCACCCGTCGGCGTCGCGCTCCTCGGAGAGGAACTTCCGCGTCCCGCTGTTGACTCCGGAGCTGACGAGTATCATCAGCAGCCCGAACATCGCCATCAACGTCGCGTACTGCCCGTATGCGTCCTCTCCGAGGAGCCTGACGAGCAGGGGCGTGATGAACACCGCCGCCGCGACGATGACGAACTTGCCACCGACGACCGAGAGAAACGCGGAGGCGAACGTTCGCTTCACGGGGCGCTCTCGCCTCGACTCGTTTCCCCGTCGGCGAGACCGAACCGGCCCAGCGGGCGTCGACGTCGCCCCGCCCGGCTCCCCGCGAACTCGCGCGTGGCGACCGGAATCGCGTCGCGCGGTCGGCTCGGCTCCGCGGCGGCTCCCGGCCTCGTCGCGCCGTTCGCGGGGGAACGACGCCGTCGTCGTCGTGTCGTGCTCACGGCTGGTCGTGTGCTATCCGCCGTCGGGTCTTTCTTACCCGGCTGCTAAGGTGCCCGGTCCGCGATCGCGGATCGGATCGCCGCCCGCCCGTCTGCCGACGCGTCTCCCTCCCGTCGATCGACCGTCGTCCGGTCGGTCGCTCCGTCGTCCGAACGCCGCCCGCTTCCCAACGTCGACTCGAACTTCGCGACGACGAGGTCCTCGATGACGAGGAGGTCCAGTCCCGTGCCGAAGAAGTCCTTGATCGCTTCGATCGGTTCGGTCACGATCGGCTCGCCGTGATCGTTGAACGAGGTGTTGAGCAGCACCGGCGTCCCCGTCAGCTCCTCGAACTCGCGCAGCAAGCGGTGGTATCGGGGGTTCGCGTCCGCGCTCACCGTCTGGGGGCGCGTCGTCCCGTCCGCGGGGTGGAGCGCCGCCGGTATCTCGTCTCGCTTCTCCGGCTCGACGTCGAAGCTCCTGATCATGAACGGCGCCGCGGTCGCGTCCACGAGGTAGTCGTCGGCCGCCTCCTCGACCATCGAGGGGGCGAACGGCCGCCACTCCTCGCGGTGTTTCACGGAGCGGTTCACCCTGTCCCGCGACGCCTCGCTCCGCGGGCTGGCGAGGATGCTCCGGTTTCCGAGCGCCCGCGGGCCGAACTCGAGCCGGCCCTGGAACCACCCCACGATAGCCCCAGACGCGAGCGCCTCGGCGACGGTCCGCTCTAAGTCGTCGGGTCTGGCGTACGCGAGCTTGTTGGTCTCGATCCGTTCCTCGACGGCGTCGACGTCGTACTCGGGCCCCCAGTACGCCGTCTCCATCGGCTCGACGTCGGTCGGATCCCGGTCGATCCAGCCGGCGCCGAGCGCCAGGCCCGCGTCGTTCGAGGCCGGTTGAACGAACACGTCGTCCACCGACGGGAGCTCCATGACCCGCTTGTTCAGCTTGCAGTTGAGCGCGACGCCGCCCGACAGCCCGACCCGGCCGGTGCCGATCCGGCGACAGTACGCGTCGACGAGGTCAGCGACCGTCTCCTCGAGCAGCGCCTGTGCGGTGTGGGCGAGGTCTTTCTCCCACTGATCGAAGTCGGTGGGCTCCGCCTTCGCGGACCGTCCGAACAGCTCCTCGAGCCGCTCGACCCCGTAGTCGGTCCCCCACCGCCCCGTGAGCCCGGTCACGTCGTAGTCGACGCCGGTGTCGATCACGCTCCGGAGCGCCGACTCGATCGCGGGGTTCTCGTTCCCGTACGGCGCGAGCCCCATCACCTTCCCCTCACCGTTGAACATCCGGTAGCCGAGGAACTCGGTGACGACGGCGTAAAACAGGCCCAGGCTGTTCGGGTGGTCGTACGTCCGTACCCGTTCGAGCCCGTCCGGCGTCCCGTGCCAGACGACGGTCGAGTCGTACTCGCCCTTCGCGTCGATGGTGAACACCGCCGCCTCGTCGAACGTCGAGGGGTGGAACGCGCTCGCGGCGTGACACGCGTGATGGGACCGGAGCGACACGGGCGGGACGGGCGTTCCGATCTCCGCGAGGCGGTCGGTGACCTCCGCCTTCGGGAAGTACCGCGCGACCAGTTCCTTTCGGACCGCGTTCGAGAGGTTGTTCAGCTTCTGTATCGCGCCCCCGATCCGGATCGAGTCCCGGAGGTGGTAGCCGAGGATGTTCGATCGGAGCGTCGGGTCGTACGGCAGGACGACCTCGTCGACGTCCGATAGGTCGAGACCGCGGAACTCCAGACACGCCTCGATGGACCGCGAGGGGAAGGTGGCCGTCGCGTGCTTCCGTCTCGTCAGCCGTTCCTCTTCGATCGCGAAGCGGAGCTGACCGTCCTCGAAGAGCGCGGCGCTCGGATCGTGTCGACCGTAGAGGCCGACAGCGGGCTTGAACGAAAGGGTGTACTGCGGCATGTCACGCCCGTCGTCCGCGACACGGTAATTTACCGTGGGGATAAACCCGCGATCTCGGCACCGCCCACCATCGCCGGAGGGCGTCGCGTCGCCGATGGAACGCGCGACCCCGATCGCCCGCGATCAGCGGCCGGCAACGTCGGGGTCGCTCGTCCCCGAGTTGCCGTTTCCCCGACGACCGGCTATCGGAGATCGACCGCCTCGCCGTCCGCGTAGACGGTCGCGCTCCCGTCGACCGAGACGGACTCGACGACTCCCGTGAAAGCGTAAGAGTCGGGCTCGTTGGTGGTGCGGCCGGTGACGGTGCCGTCGTCGGCGATCGCGTCGTAGCCGTTGCGCGTCGCGCCGTGCGCGGTCGACTTCTCGACATCGCCGTCGACGGTGAACTCGTAGTGGGCCGTCGCGCCGCCGCCGTCGATCGTGATGGTGGACACCCCGAGGAACGCCGGTTCGATCCGGTCGCCGTTCAGCGAGACGGCGACGTCGCCGTCGGCCTCGAAATCGAGAACGGGCCCGGAGAGGCGGTAGGAGTCGGGTTCGTTAGTCGTGCGGCCGGTGACGGTGCCGTCGTCGGCGATCGCGTCGTAGCCGTTGCGCGTCGCGCCGTGCGCGGTCGACTTCTCGACGTCGCCGTCGACGGCGAACTCGTAGTGGGCCGTCGCGCCGCCGCCGTCGATCGTGAGCACGTCGGCGCCGACCGACTCCGCCTCGACCGCGTCCCCGTCGACGGTCACGTCCACCGGCGCGTCGGCGTCGAAGTCGACGACGCTCCCGGTGAACCGGAAGGAGTCGGACTGGTTCGTCGTCCGGCCCGTGACGACGCCGCCGTCGATCCCGTCGTAGGCGTTGATCTCGGCTCCGCCGGCTGCGGACGACGTCACGGCGCCGTCGACGGCGAACTCGTAGCGGGCGGTCTCGCCTCGGCCGGTGACCGTGATCGTCCGCTCGGGTCGCGTGATCAGGCCGTAGTTCCGCAGGTGGCGCCACACGGCGGCCGACGTCCACGCGACCTGCCGCGCCATCGATAACCCGTTGTACACCGTTTCGAAGATGATCGACGGCGTGTCTCGGTCGGCGCCGACCTTGTGTTTGAGCATGTCCGCCGTCCCGTCGACGCTGGACGAGCCGGTGAACGCGTACGTCGGCATCGACGCCGGAACGTACTCGTCGTTGAGGAACGCGCGGACGTCCGCGGCCTGGTCCCTGGCGTCGCCGGCCCGCGTGGGAAACACCGCCTGTCCGACGCCCTCGTCCTCGCTGTGGATCCCCCGAGAGCTGTGGAGGTCCCAGACGAAGTCCGGGTCGTGTTCGACGACCACGTCGTCCCAGATCGCCTGCGCCAACCTGCTTTTCGGCCGTTCGCCCGCCGGGAAATGCCGGTTCAGGTCCCAGGTGCCCCACGGCCGGTGGCCGGCCTCGATGGCCGGGACGTTCGCTCGGGGGAGGACGACCAGCGTCCCGGCGTCGATCCGCCAGTCTTTGATCCGCTCCGCCGCCCGGTAGCCGCACGCCTCGTTCCCGTGGAGACCGCCGACGACGAGGACCGTCGGCCCAGAGGCCGCGCCCTCCGTCACGTAGACGTCCGTCTCCTCCTCGGTTCCCGTCCTGATCGAATAGCTCGTTCGATCGGACGCCGCGGCCGCGCCGCCCGCCGCCCCGAGCCCGCAGGCCGCGGCCGCGGCGGCACCGATTCCCCTGAGGACCGTCCGCCGCGTGCTGTGCAGTTCCGCCGTCCGCTCACTGATTGCCGAGTTCATCTGTCTCTGGATGGATCCATCCGAACGACACATATATACTATTTCTAACATTTAGGGAAGCTGGTCCCTCACCTCGCGGTAAGCGATCGGCGCGCCGCGGCGGCCGGAAGCGAGCGGTGCTCGAAACCGTCCGTCGAGCGGGGCCGGCATTAGACGGCCGATAATTAACCCCCTCGCGGCCGTCGGTACCGTATCGTGGTTCCGCGTTACCGCCGCGTCCGACCGGGCCGCCTCGAAGGAGTCGGCCTCGTCGGCCAATTCGGTGGCATCGGCGCGCTTCGACGACACGCCTGCCGATCGCTCGGCCGAGACGGTGGTGACGAGCCGGGATGAGACAGGACGTCCCGATCGCCCTCCTCGGCCTCGTCGCCGGCGTGGCGATGCTGGCGGTCAACCTCGTCGTCTCCCACCCGCTGGCGAAGACGATCCCGCTGACGGTCATCGCCGCGTGTTCCGTCTACCTCCTCGCCCGGTGGCGGCCCGACGCCGACCGACCGACTGCAGCGCTGTTCGGCTATCCGCAGGTCGGCCTCGCCGTCGTCCTCTTCGGCGTCGCGCTGCTCGTCGCGCTGTCGGCGCTGACCGGCGGTCGCTCGGTTCCCTTCTACGTGATCGCCAGCCTCCTCGGTACCGTCGTCCTCCTGCAGCTCTACTTCACGCCCGAGGAGTTTCTCCACCCGCCCGCGCTGCTGGCCGAGGTGGTCCTCCTCGTCGCCGCGCTTCGGTTCCCGGCGCTGTACGCGGTCCCCGGCTACACCGGCATCGACGTCTGGATTCACGTCCCGGACATGACCCGACGCCTCGTCGAGACGGGCAGCGTCGCCGGGATGGGCGACTCGAAATACCTCGGCGCGCCCCTGTATCACCTCCTTGTCGCCGTCACGTCGCTGTTCGCCGATGTCCCGCTCCGCGCGGCGCTGTACCTCTCCGTCGGGACGGCGCTGGTCGCCTCCTTCCCACTGGTGTTCGCCGCAACGCGGTACCTGACCACGGTCCGGTGGGCGCTGTTCGCGATGGCGCTCTACGGGCTGGCGGGGTACGTCACCCGCTGGAGCATCCACCTCATCCCGACGAGCATGTCGATCGCCATCTTCCTCGGGATCGTCTTCCTGTTCGTCAGGCGGTTGGAAGGAGTCGCCTCCCTGCGAGACGACGCCGCGCTCGTCTTCCTCTTCCTCGCGCTCGCGTTGACCCACCAGCTGTCGTCGGTCATCGTGTTGACCGTTCTCGGCGCCGCGCTGCTCGCCCACGTCGCGTACGTGTCACCGGTGTTCCCGCTCGCGAGAGCCTCCGGCGGTCGGGGCGTCACCGCCGGGACCGCGACGACGTTCGGCGTCGCGACGGCGACGCTATTGGGGTACGTCGTCTTCAACTCAGGGCTCCTGTCGTTCGTCTGGAGCCAGACCCCGTACTACGGGGAGACGCTACTCAACGGCGCCGTCACGAGGATGCGAGAGAACGTCGCGACGCTCTCGGCGGGCGGAGGGGCCCCCGAGCTCGGCGAGGACGTCGGGGGCCCGGACGCGCTCCCGTATCAGTCGCTGCTGACCTACCTCGACAGGCTGGGATTCCTCCTGCTGCTGTTCGGAACCACGGTCGGGACCGCCGTGACGACGCGGGCCGAACGACTCCGGGAGTCGACCGCGGTCCTAGTCGGGTGGGTGGCGGCGCTGCTCGCTGTCACGCTCGTCCCGCCGCTGTTAGGGATCAACTCGCTCCTGCCCGGTCGCTGGTACCCGTTCCTGTACGTCGGGATGGCGATGCTCACGGCCGTCGGGTTCGGGTACCTCCGCCGCGACTTGGCGGCGCCGGCGTTCGTCGCCGTCGCGGTCCTGTTCGCGCTCGTCTATCCGGGGGCGATGATCCTCTCGACCCAGGCGACGCCGGACGCGCCGGCGTTCGACGAGCACAACGTGAAGTACAGCTACACCGAGTCCGAGCTCGCCGCCGCGGAGACGCTTATCGAGCGCACGACGATGGACGGCGGCGGACCGATACACGCCGACCACCCGTACGTGCTGACGCTCAACCGCCTCGGCGACGTGCGGTTCGGCGTCGGAACCGTCGGCGAGAACGGGACGATCTCGGACGACAGGGCGATCTATCGGTCGTATCAGTCGTCGGACGCGCCCGTGTTCAACGTCGGCGGGGAGCAGCGCGTCCGACAGCTTCCCGAGGACGCCGTCTGCGGGCCGACCAGAGACAGGGTGTACACGAACGGCGACCTCCACTTCTGTCCGCGATAGCGGGCGTGCGGTCGCCGGCGGACCGCGGTCGCTTCCGTCGCCGATCGGTCGCGACCGTCGCGGTCGGCGGCGCGCGGTCGCCTACCCCTCGACGGTCACGTCGAGGTGGACCGTCCTGTACGCGCTGTCGGCGGACGGCTCGTTCGGCACCTCGCCGTCGTACAGCAGGACCCGGAGCCGCAGGTTCTCGCCCGTCATCGACGGCGTCGCCTCCGGTTCGATCCGCACCGTCTCGCCGTCCGGGACGGTCGCCTCGAAGCGCCCGATCTCGTCTTCCGCTTCGACGGTCGTCCCGTTCGAGGACAGCCGTTGAAGCGTGACCACCCCGGTGTACTCCGCGCGGTCCCCTTCGTGATTCGCGACCGCGACGGTGACGGGGACGGACTCGTCGCCGGCGTACTCCGTCTCGAACCCCTCGGCGACGAGTTCCCCGTCCTCGTTCTCACTGAGCAGGTACAGCTCCGTGAACGACTCGTTTCCGGGGTCGGCGACCGCGGTGAAGCCGACGCTCGCGACGAGCAGCAGTACGCCGGCGGCGACGAGCGCGTTCAACAGCAGTTCGGCGTCGTTCTGCGGGGCGAACGGCGAGGTGGAGCGCAGCGACGCGGACTGCTTGCGGAGGAAGCCGTCGACGGCGGCGAGGGATCCTCCGCCCTCGACCCGGAACTGCCGGTCCGCCGGCAGGCGGAGCCGAGCGACGGTGGCGGCCACGGCGAACACGCCGATCCAAGCGACGACGAGGCCGAGGACGGGTTCTCGGGATACGCCGAGGCCGGTGACGTCGGCCGCGAACGCGAGCAGGGGGACGACGCAGACGCTCAACAGCACGGAGAGGACCGCCCGTTCGAGACCGTCGAGCGCGCGCGCACGGTCCGCGTCGCGCTCCGTCGCCGCGCGGCCTGGGTACAGCGTCGCCGCGAGGACGTACCCCGGCAGGAACAGGACCATCGCGATACCGAAGAGGACTCGGAGCGGTCCGAACCCGACGTCGGTCGCGATAGCCCAGGCGGCGACGGCGCCGAGCAGCAGCACGAGCACGAGGTCGGCGAAAGAACGAAATCCGTTGCCCATCGTAAGCGTCCGTCTCTCGGCGCCGGCGACGTATCTATATCGGGAGCGTAAACCCGACTCTCGGTCGGTCCGCCTGGGCGAGTCAGACGTCTGTGACGAGCTCCCCGTCCGCGTACACCGCCACCGGTCCGGCCGCCTCGAACGAGGACGCCACGCCGATACAGCTGTACGAGTCCGCTTCGTCGGTCGTGCGGCCGGCGACGGTGCCGTCCGAGCGGACCTCGTCGAAGTCGTTTATCGTCCCCCCGTAGGCCGTGGACTTCGCGACGCTGCCGGTCACCTCGAACTCGTAGCGGACGGTCTCGCCCTTCCCGACGACCGTCAGGACGTTCGGCCCGATAAGCTCGGGGGGAACCGACTCCCCGTTGATCGCGACATCCACGTCGTCGGTCGCCTCGAAGTCCGTAAGGACGCCGTCGAAGGCGTACGCGTCCGGCTCGTCAGTCGCCCGCCCGGTGACGGTGCCGTTGTCGGCGATCGCGTCGCCGTCGTCAACCGCCGCGTCGCCCGCGGCCGATCTCTCGACGTCGCCGTCGACGGTGAACTCGTAGCGCGCCGCCGAGCCGCCGCCGCCGATCGTGATGCGGTCCCCGTCCGTCGGCGGGGCGTCGGCGGCCCCGCCCGCCTCGCCGCCGGCGGTCCCGGCCGCCTCGCCGCCGTCGTCACCGACCGCTTCGCCCTCGGTCGGCCACGCACAGCTCCCGTCCGTCGAGACGCCGTCTCTGTCGACCGACGAGTCGCCGTCGAGGACGATCGCTTCGCCGGGCACCGACACCGTCGAGTCGCTGACGACGTTGTCCGCGCTGTCGTGGAAGACGATCCCGGCGCGGTCTTCGCCCGACTGCTCGACGCAGACGTTCCTGAGCTCGTTGTCGTCGCGGGCGAACTCGACCGGCGCCACGCGGTCACCGGCACCCGTGATCACCGTGTCCTCGATCGTCCGGCTCCCCACCTCCGCCTCCGTCGCCGGGTCGACGTGGATCGCGTAGCTCGTCCGCGTGCCGCCGGAGCCGACCGTCGTGTACCGCGGCCCCACGTGGATCGCCGTGTCGCGGACAGTGAACGACCCGCCGCTGAACGCGCCGACGACGCCGCCGGTCCCGCGGCCGCTGATCATTCGGATCTCGCAGTCCTCGATCGCGACCGGTCCGGGGCCGTCGGCCACTCGGACGGCGCGGCAGTTCCCGTAGTCATCGGGCGGGTCGTCGACCCTGAACGTCGCGCCCGTCACGGTGCTTCCGGGCGCGCCGAGCCGAACGCTCGCGACGTTGTTGTTGCGGTAGAGCCCGCCGTCGACGTGGACCGCTCCCGTCCCGAGCGAGCCGTAGACCCCGTTGTTCGCGAACAGCTCGACGTGGCAGTCCCGGTAAGTTATCTCCCCGACCGGATCCGTGTAGATGCCGACGCTGTCGCCGCCGTCCGCGGCCCGGAGCCTCTCGACGGTCCCCGTTCCGTCCGCCTCGATGACCCGGAACCCGAACGCGGCCGTGCCGGCGTCGTGGTGGCCGCGTTTCGTCACGTCGCGAACGACGAGCCCGTCGTACGCGTGAACGGTCAGCGACGAGCCGACGCCCTCCCCGGTGTTGTCGATGACGAAGTTCTCGACGCGGACGTCCCGGTTGTTCGTCCCCGCGATCCACGTGCGCGGGTCGTACTCGTCGCCGGGGACGAGGACCGCCTCTCCGGTCCCGACCATCGCGAAGTTCGTCAGTCCGTACAGGGTGAGGTCGTTGACCCTGTATCGCCCCTCGGGGAACTCGATCCGTGTGTCGTCGCCCGCGTGGTCCGCGAACACGTCGTCGATCGGCTCGGTCCCCGTGTCGTCCGCGCCCGCCTCGACGATGTCGACGACCTCGACGTGATCCGAAGCGACGGCCGTTCCGCCGGGGACGGCGGACGCCGCGACGCCCGCCCCCACCGTCTTGATGATCCCTCGGCGATGCAACAGCGAACGCGTACCCTCTTCAGACATCGTGCGGCCACAGACGCCTGTGCGGGATGGTAATCGTTCGCGTAAATCGGGGGTGTTCCGCCGCCCGCTCCGCCGCTCACATCGGCTGTGTGACAGCCGTCGCTTATCGGTTTGCTAATCCGTCCGGACGCCGCGGTTTCACTCGCGGGCGGCGCCGCGGAGCCGGTCCGAGCCGCGCAGGCAGGCGCGACCGACGCCGGCCCCCGCGACGGCGACCCCGTAACTGCAGAGCAGAAACGGGGCCCAGTAGAGCCGGAACGCGAACTGGGGGACGACGCGCTCCCCGACGACCGTGAGCGCGACGAACAGCGCGTATCCCGGCGCGGCGAGCGGCGAGTGCAGCCGCGCGTCGAGCGTCCCGAGGACCAGCGGCACCGTGAGCAGTGAAAAGAGACACACCACGCCGGGTCCCGCGACGACGGTCCACCACGTGCCGCGGTCCGCAATCGCGTCGTCACGGTCCGCAATCGCGGCGCCGCGGTCCGCTCCCGGCCCTCCGTCGCTCTCGCTCGTCACGTCGTCGCCTGCGGTCGTCATATCGCCGACCCCCGTCGTTCGATCCCGTGCCGGGACAGCAACCGTTCGGCGATCAGCTCCGTCCACCGGACCTGCGTGTCGACGTCGAGGTAGAACTCCGTGAGCTCGACGAGCACGCCGGCGGTGTCGAGGTCCGCGCTCACCTTGTGGATCAACAGGGGAGACGTCCCCCCCAGCGTGTTGCCGCGCCGGAACCGGTGGGCCCACATCGACGCCGGGACCACCGCCTCGTTCACGCGGTCGGCGACGGCGTCCGCGTCGCTCGTCGCGCCGCCGGCCGCGGTCGGAAACAGCGCCTGCCCGACCCACCGGCCGTGCGTCCCGTAGATCCCCCGCGACCGGTGGAGGTCGACGACGACGTCCGGGTCCGCGGCGGCGACGAGTTCCCAGAGACTCCGCGCGAGCGGCGTCTCGGGCTCCCCGCCGATCGAGAACTGTCGGTTGAGGTCGCCGTCCGGCCCCTCGCGCTCGTTCCGGCGAACGGCGACGACGTTCGCCCACGGCACGACGACGACGGACCCGTCCGTCACCTCCCACTCAGCGATCCGTTCCGCGGCCCGATAGCCGCTCACCTCGTTTCCGTGGACCCCGCCGACGACGACCGCCGTCGGCCCGCTGTCGTCGGAGCCGACCTCGAAGTAGGGGGTTTCCCGTCTCGTCCCCGGGCGCACCGCTCCGGTCTCGACCGTCGTCTCCGCCGCCGGCGACGGCGGGCGCGGCTCGGGATCGTCGCCGGTCGTCGCACCGCGCGTTGCACCGACCCTCGCACCGCGCGTTGCACCGACCGTCGCGCCGGCCACCACGGAGCCCGCTACCGTCGCTCCCGCGGCGAGCACCGCCCGTCGTTTCATGTCCGGTTCACGCCCCCACAGACACGTTATTACAGCGATGGTAACCCCGGTGCGGCGGTGATCGCGGTCAGCGATCGCGCTCCGCCCGGTCCGCCGTCAGTCGCCGAACAGCCGGCGGCCCCGCGTCCGGGCGGCCTCGATCGCGTCGGGCAACGGCGGCGTTCCGTCCGCCGTCCACAGGGCCACGGTCGCGAGGAGCGTCGCGGCTTGCACAGCTACGTACGGCGTCGGATCGAGCGTGACGATCGACGCGAGGTACTCCGCGAAGTAGTGATCGAAGCCGGCGCCGAGGCTGACGTGACCGTCGGGCGGGGCGGATCCGAGCGGCCAGAGGAGGCGGTCGGCGACGAGTGCGCCGCTCCGAACGCTCGCGGGCAGCAGGTCGCCGAGCAGGTGCGACGCGTACCCGACCGCGAAGCCGTCCGCCGCCGCCGAGCGGTCCGCGTTCCGCGAGAGGGCGACGACGCCGACGAGCAGCGGAGCCGCGACGAACACCGAGTGCCCGAGCGCGGACCCCGTGGCGAACACGTCGAACTCCCACGCGAGCGGCTTATCGATCACGTCCGGAAGGACGGCCGCCGTCGCCATCGCGACAGTCGACGTCGCCTCCGGTGACTCCCCGTGTCTGACGCGCGTGTACGCCGAGTAGAGCAGATAGCCGAACGCGACGTGTTCCCATGGCCACATCGATCGCCGTTGGGCCCTCCCTCCGAAAAGTACGGCTTTGGTAATCCGATTCCGACCCGCGAGGCCGGAGACCGCTCCGGAATCGGACGGAATGATCGGTCGTTTACCACCCGCATAATAAGACCGGTTACGATCGAATTATCGACCGTGACGGGAGACGGAACCGACCGAGACGTCGAGCGGCTCACGGAGGCGATGAACGTAATCTCAAAGAAATGGCATCCGGTCATCGTCCAGCGACTGTTCACCGACGGGTCGCTACGGTTCAGCGAGCTCCAGGAACGCCTGGAGGGGATCTCGTCGAAAGTCCTCACCGAGAGCCTCGAGGAGCTCGTCGACAACGGGCTCCTCGACAGGACCGTCGTGAGCGAATCCCCGAAACGAGTCGAGTACAGCTTGACCGACGACGGGCGGGATCTGCAGTCGATACTCTCCTCGCTGGCCTCTTGGGGGGAACGGTACCTCGACCCCGACCCGACCGTCCTCGTCGTCGACGACGACCCGCGGCTCGTGGACATGTACGCCGGCTGGTTGGAAGAGGAGTACGAGGTCAAACGGGCGTATCACGGGGAGGGCGCGCTCTCTGAGCTGTCCGAAGACGTCGACGTCGTGCTGCTCGACCGCCGGATGCCCGGCATGTCCGGGGAGGACGTCCTCGCACAGATACGCGACTGGGGGTTCGACACGCGGGTGATCATTCTCACCGCGATCACTCCCGACTTGGACATCCTCGACATGTCGTTCGACGCGTATCTCACGAAACCGGGATCGAAAGAGCAGCTCACGCAGATGGTCACGGACGTGTTGACGAGGGACTCCTACGACGACAGGACGCAGGAGTACCTGGTGTTGAACGCGAAGCGAGCGCTGCTCGAAAGCGAGTTCGTGGCGACGGAGCTGGCGCGTGACGACCGCTACGAGCAGCTGCTCGACCGACTGGCGACGCTCGAGTCGGAGATCGACGACCCGACCGAGGGGCTCGACGACGCGGACCGGCTCGTCGCGACTCTGGAACCGGACGGCGACTCATGACGCGGTCTCATCATCTCACAACAACGCATGACTGACGATACGGCTCTATCCGTGCTGCTGATCGAGGACAATCCCGCGGACGCGCGAATCGTTCGGGAGCAGTACAAAACGGCGAAGGAGACGGGTCTTTTCGCACGCGTACTCGATAAAAGCGAGTTCGAGAGCATCCGGTTTACCCACGAGGAGGACCTCGACCGGGGAACGGCACGCCTCCGTGAGGGAACGTACGACGTCGTTCTCCTCGATCTCCAGCTTCCCGACAGCGAAGGCGCCGAAACGGTCGACGCCGTGGTCGACGTCGACCCGAACGTCCCCGTCGTGGTTCTGACCGGGATGCCGGAACAGCGGCTCGGCGGTGAAGCGATTTCGAGAGGGGCGCAGGACTACCTCGTGAAAGGGAAGCTGACCCCCGAACTGCTGCTTTTGACCCTCCAGTACGCGATCGAACGAAAAAAGCGGGAACGAATTCTCAGACGACGCTCGGATCGGCTCGCGATCCTGAACCGCCTCACCCGCCACGACGTTCGAAACGACGTGAGTCTCATCGTCGGTCGGGCCTCGGAGCTGACCGATCACGTCGATCCGCGCGGGCAGTCGATACTCGAGGAGATCAGACAGTCGGGCAACCACATCCTCGAGTTGACGGATATGATCGGTCAGGCCCTCGACGCGATGGCCGACGATCAGGACCCGCTCGGCGACGTGAACCTCGAGGCGCTCCTCGAGAACGAAGTCGAGAAGGCGACCCGCCTGCACGGGGGCGCGGAGGTGACGCTCGGGTCCGTCCCCGAGGCGTCCGTCAAGGCGAACGAACTCCTCTCGTCCGTCGTCGCGAACCTCGTCAACAACGGGGTGGTGTACAACGACAAGGAGACGCCGACCGTCCACGTCGACGCGGTGGCCGAGGGCGACACCGTCACGATCAGGGTCGCCGACAACGGGACGGGGATCCCGAAGCACCGGCGCGAGGCCGTTTTCTCCGAACGGACGAACGGGGCCGAAAGCGCGGGACTCGGCGTGGGGCTGACCCTCGGCCACCAACTCGTCACTCAGTTCGGCGGCGAGATGTCCATCGAGGACAACGACCCCGACGGGACGGTGTTTCTCGTCTCGCTTCAGCGGGCCGAGGCCTCGGCCGGCCTCGTGTGAACTCCGTCGAGACAGTCACGGCGGTCGTCGCGGTCCGCCCGTTCGCCGGCGAGAGTATTCCCTGACGCGTGGCCGCGTCGCCTCCCCGACTGGCTATCGACGGGGACGCGACGCAGACGTTCGAGGAACCACCGTCTATCGGAGGCTGGACTCGCTCCTCGAAGAAAAAGTGAATTCCCGCGCGACCCTCGCCGCCGCGTCGGTTATCCTTCGGTTTCGCTGTCGGTCTCGTTGCCGGTTTCGCTGTCGGTCTCGTTGCCGGTTTCGCTGTCGGTCTCGTTGCCGGTTTCGCTGTCGGTCTCGTTGCCGGTTTCGCTATCGGTCTCGTTGCCGGTTCCGCTGTCGGTCTCGTTGCCGGTTCCGCTTCCGCTTTCCTCGTCAGTGCCGGTGCCGCTCTCGTCGTCGGTGCCGGTCCCGCTCTCATCGTCGGTGCCGCTCCCGCTCTCATCGTCGGTGCCGCTCCCGCTCTCGTCGTCAGTGCCGGTGCCGCTTTCGTCGTCAGTGCCGGTGCCGGTTTCGTCGTCAGTGCCGGTGCCGGTTTCGTCGTCGGTGCCGGTGCCGCTTTCGTCGTCAGTGCCGGTGCCGCTTTCATCGTCGGTGCCAGTTCCGCCGTCGGTGCCGGTTCCGGTTCCGCCGTCGGAGCCGTTTCCTGTCCCGTCTGACGGCCCTTCCGGTTCGTCCGAACAGCCGGCAAGGCCGACGACTCCGGCCGCACCGACGAGGCTAACGAACTTCCGGCGATCGAGTTCTTTTCGTACCATGGGTTGAACCCATCGACCCATCCGTGCTCCTTGCCCATTGCTACGAGTCAGGTAAGCGGATAATCGCGCTGTTAATGATCAGCAGGACGGTGAAACCCGGTGTAACTGCGCGGTACGACGGTCGAAACGGCGATGGGCCGCGAACGAGTGGTGTCTGTTCCGAGGCGACGGCGCTCTCGGTAGACGAGCCGCGGTCCAGCCGTCCGAATCGACCGGTTTTGCACGTCGGCGACCGGTCGAACGCGCACGCGGTTTCCCTCGTCTTACCGCGGGGTAACCGAACCGGTTACGCGAGTGTTGTCAGAGGTATATGTAGTTGGTCGTCCCGGTTTCTCGTACAGATGAGCAACAGTCGGATATCGTCCGGACGTCCGCAGGCACAATTCCCCGCCGAGCGATCGCCCCCCACGGAGCCGTCAGTGGAACCCACGGATCGGTCCGTCGGCGAGCGGGCACGCCGGGCGGCGATCCAGGTCTGTAAGGGGTACCGAGCACACGACGACCGCGCCCGGTCAGCCGCGGTCGATGCGTTCGCGTTCGTCGATGACGCGCAGTTCGAACACCTCGACGCGGCCGAAGCCCGCTCCGCGGCGACCGCGCTCGTCGACGCCCTCTGGGCTAAAGACGACGTCGAGGGGTCGTTCGTTTCCGACGGCGTCGTCGAACGGCCGGCCGCCCTCTCGGCCGCCGAGTGGGACGACGTCGAGTCGCCCCTGCGTCGCCGCGCCCGCATCGTCGGAATGGACGAGGCGTACGGTCGACTGACGACCGAGAGCTGGAAACGGCACAAAGTCGGCGGAGAGTACTCCCGCCCCGCGCTGGAGGCCCAGCGCATCGAGGTCGCCGCCGCGATCGGAACCGAGGAGTATCCGACGAAGGACCGCGCGGGCCGGAGCGGCTTCGGCGAGCTCCCGGCGAGATACCTCGTCGCGATCGAGCTTCACGACGACCGGAACAACCGCTCGTCAGATCGGGCCATCGACGTGATGACGCCGTACTTCGAGACCATTCTCGCGGCGCACGAGGGCGACGATGTCTGACTGCTCGCCGGACACCCACCTCGTCGCGGCGAGGGAACTGCTGGTCGCGGTCGGACAGCGACACCCCCACATGCCGTCGGAACAACGGGCGCTCGTTCAGGAGGCGATCGAACACGTCGACCGGGTGCAGGACGCCAGAGGGCGAGATCGATGACCGGCGAGGACTCGGTGGGCGATCGGCCTGCTCCAGCCGACGAGACGAACATGGACTGGCCCGTCTTCAGCATCCGCCACACGTACTGTCCGGAAGACGTCGCTCCGAGCGTTTCCTTCGAGCCGAACGAGCTCGTGATGTACGACACGTCATCCGACATCGACGGTCGCTGGATATCCGCGTCATACGGTTCTCACACGCCGATATCAGACGTTCGGTGATCCGAACCGCAACCGCCGACGCCCGGCGCGCGTCTGCGACGGGTTCCACTGGCGGAGTTTGAATTTCGGCGTCGTTATCGACTCACGGTGTTGTTTTCCACTCTCGACGGCGTTGTCGACTCTCGGCGGCGTCGCTGACTCACTTCGTTCGCCCCCGACAGAGCCCGCTATTCGACCACGAAGATAGCGCCGTCGGCCCGAATTTGGAGCGTGAGGTCGGAGACGACGAGAGACAGTTGCGCGTCTTCGCCGCCCGCCTCCGACGTGAACAACCGATCGAGCGCGTCGGGATCGACGATGCGCTGTATCCCGACGTCGAACTGCTCCGGTCGCCGATCGGTGACGATGGCGACCGCGTGCGTGCACCGCGTGAGTTGCTCCTCGTCGGCACGCCAGTCAGGCGGGAACCGGTGGACGTACTCGTCCTCCGACGGAGAGGGAGGCCCGTGATAGTTGGGATCCATACCCGAAACATCGGTTCTGTTCTTGTTAATCTTTGCCACCGTACAGGTAACCGCCCCGGTGACTTCGTGGTAACGACCCCGATTCGGCGTCGGTTCGTCGCCGTTTTCGGCGCGAATCCGACGAAACTGGATGCAATCCGCTCGAACCGATTCCCATAATTATAACAGCACGTCACCTAAGACAGAGCCGAGTCACGCAGGTGGCTGTTGGTCGACATGGACAAGGACACCACTCACTCCGGGACGGTGCTGATCGCAGAGCACCATTCGCCAACCATCCGTCTCCTCGAGCTCGCGTTCGAGGAGGTCGCACCGGAAGTCACCGTCGAGTTCGTGAACACGGGAACCGCCGCGATCGAACGGCTGGCGAGCGTCGAAGACGGCGCCAGACGCCCGGAACTCGTGCTTCTCGATCTCAACCTCCCGCTGAAAAGCGGGCACGACGTCCTCAGATGGCGTATGGGCTCGGACGACGTCGGCAGAATCCCGGTCGTCGTCGTCTCGGACACGTCGGACCCCACCGCCGCACGTCTGTGTTACGATCTGAACGCCCAGGCGTTCATCAGTAAACCACAGGGCTGGGAGGGGTTCCTCGACCTCACGAGCGTGCTCGTGAAACACTGGTTTCAGTACGCGGAGAGCCCGGCGATCCAGTTCCCCTCCGACGGCGCGCAATCGGAATTCGAGCCGACGGAGCGGTGAGCCACCGGACCGACGACAGCGCTCGCGTCTCCCGAGCCGCCTCGTCGACCGCGACCGGAGGCATTAGATCCCACTTAAGTATGGGAGCGACGCGACTACCGCGGCACTGAATGCAAGTCATCGTCCTAGCGGCCGGTCGCGGCACCCGGATGCGTCCCCTCACCGAGAACGTCCCGAAGCCGATGCTGCCCGTGGGGTCGGCTCCGATGGTGGAACGCGTCGCGGAGGCGGCTGTCGACGCCGGCGCGGAACGGCTCGTCTTCGTGGTCGGCTACGAACAGGCGTCGGTCCGCGAGCACTTCGGGTCGCGTTACGAGGGGGTTCCGGTGACGCACGTCGAACAGGACGAACTGCTCGGCACGGCGGACGCCGTGCGGGCCGCGGCCGACCACGTGGAGGGTCAGTTCGCCGTCCTTAACGGCGACAACATGTACGACGCCGAGAGCCTCCGCCGGCTGTTCGACTCCGGCCCGGGCATCGGCGCGTACCGCGTCGAGACCCCCTCGAACTACGGTGTCCTCCGGACGCGCGGTGACGCGGTAGAGGGGCTCGTCGAGAAACCGTCCGACCCGCCCTCGGACTTGGTGAACGCCGGCGCGTACGTGTTCCCGGCGGACGCGACCGCCCTCCTCGACGTTCCGAAGAGCGAGCGCGGCGAGTTCGAGCTGACCGACGTGGTCAATCGCGTCATCGACGACCGGCCGGTGTCGTTCGTCGAGTTCGATCGATGGAGCGACGTCGGGCGCCCGTGGGAGCTCCTCGAAGCGACCGCGTCGGAACTGGAGCGGCAGCCGCGGCGGCTCGACGGCTCGGTTCATCGGGAGGCGACGGTCTCCGGGAACGTCGTCGTCGAACCCGGCGCGTCGGTGAAACGTGGAGTCACGATCGAGGGCCCCGTCCGGATCGGGGCCGGGAGCACCGTCGGGCCGAACGCATACCTCCGCGGCGCGACGTATCTCGGCGCCGACGTCCGCGTCGGGAGCGGCGTGGAGATCAAAAACAGCGTCCTCATGGCCGGGACCGCCGTCCCGCACCTCTCGTACGTCGGGGACAGCGTTCTCGGTCGCGACGTCAACCTGGGTGCCGGAACGAACGTCGCGAACCTCCGACACGACCGTGAGCCGGTGAAACACACGGTGAAAGGCGACCGGGTGTCGACCGGCCGTCGGAAGTTCGGCGCCGTGATCGGGGACGGCGCTCGAACCGGGATCAACACCAGCCTCGACCCCGGCGTCACCCTCTCGGCGGGCGCGACGACGACGCCGGGGGAGCGCGTTTCGCGCGACAAATAGCCCGTCGCGTCCTCACCGTCAGGGGTCGTCTGTCGCGCCGTCGTCGTCGCCGGCAGCCGAGTCACGCTCGTTGCGGGCGGATTTACTAGGGCGATAATAACGGCCGGAGAGCGCGAACCCTCCCCTATCACACAGCGGGGACTCCAGTTCCAATGACACAACCAAACCGACGGCGACAGTCGTCGAGCGACAGTATCGACCGCCGGCTCCAGCAGCTGCTGATCGTGTTCGGGATCGGCCTCTTCATCGCGGGGCTGGCGTTCGCCGGATTCTTCGGTGGGGTGGCCGGAGCGATCGGATCGCTCACCGACGGCGGAGCGAGCACACCGGACGCGGGTGACACGTCCGAGCCGCCGACCGCCCCGGACGACGACGGGACGGAAAACGAATCGTCACCGGACGGGGGCGACGGCGAGACCACGGCGGACGAGGACGGGAGCGACGGTGAGACCACGGCGGAGGATGAGACCGGCGCGCCCGAGTTCGACGTGGTCGAGCTCAGTGTCTCCGAGGAGGCGACGGCCGGCGAGGACGCAACCGTCGAATACACCGTCACGAACGGCGGCGATGCCGACGGTTCGACCGATGTCAGCGTCAGGCTCGGCGATGAGCGGGTCCGGTCGTACTCCGTCAGCATGGACCCCGGCGAGGAGGAGACGTACCGTCACAGCGTCGACACGGACGGGGACGACTCCGGGACGTCCCGGGTCTTCGTCGAAACGGATCACGACAGCCAGGACGCCCGGATCGATCTGACGGAGAACGACAGCGAGAACGGCGACGACCGCGCCGATGGGGATAATCGTCACAACGGCGACGACCGCGCCGGTGGGGATAATCGTCACAACGGCGACGACCGCGCCGGTGGAAACGACAGCGACGACGGCCGGAACAACGACGACGAGAACGACAGCGACGACGGCCGGAACAACGACGACGAGAACGACAGCGACGACGGCCGGAACAACGACGACGAGAACGACAGCGACGACCGCGCCGGTGGAAACGACAACGACGACGGCCGGAACAACGACGACGAGAACGACAGCGACGGGAACGACGGCGACGACAGCCAGACCAACGGTGGAAACGATAACAGCGACGACAGCCAGACCACCGACAGCGACGACAGCCAGACCACCGACAGCGACGACAG
>NZ_NHPE01000146.1:77187-103263 GCF_002252895.1 Halorubrum sp. Eb13
AGCGACGACAGCCAAACCAATGATGGCGGAAATAGTAACGCCGGTAGCCGGAACAGCGGTGACGGAAACACCGATGACGGCGGAGACGGGGACACTCGCCCCGCCGAATTCAACGTGACCGGGCTCAACGCCCCCGAGGACGCGACGGTCGGCGAAACGGTCTCCGTCGAATACACCGTCGCCAACGATGGCGGATCCGACGGCTCGACCGACGTCGATCTCTCGTTTGGCGACGAACAGGTCCAGTCGGACTCCGTCAGCGTGGACGCCGGCGAGCAGGAGACGTCTCGACATACGGTCAACACGAGCAGATACGACCCCGGAACGCGCCGGGTCGTCGTCGACACTGGCGACGACACGCGTGAGATTCAAATCGAACTGACGGAGAACGACACAGATGACGGAAACGCGACGGACAATGTAACCACGACCGACGGCGAAAACGCGACAGACGGCGGAAACACGACTGATAGCGGGAACACGACTGATAGCGGAAGCGCGACAGACGGCGGAAACACGACTGATAGCGGAAACACGACCGATAGCGGAAGCGCGACAGACGGCGGAAACACGACTGATAGCGGAAACGCGACCGATGGCGGAAGCGCGACAGACGATGTGAATGCGACCGACGGAGGAAACACGACTGATAGCGGGAACGCGACCGATGGCGGAAACGCGACTGATGGCGAAAACGCGACGGACGATGTAACCACGACCGATGGCGGAAACGCGACCGATGGCGGGAATACGACGGACAATGGGAATGCGACTGACGGCGGAAATGCGACTGACGGCGGAAATGCGACTGACGGCGGAAATGCGACCGACGGCGGAAACGCGACCGATGACGGGAATACGACGGACGATGACGGGAATACGACGGACGATGGCGGGAATACGACGGACGATGACGGGAATACGACGGACGATGACGGGAATACGACGGACGATGACGGAACCACGAGCGACGACGGTGGAATTCTCGGAACAGACCTCTTCGCCCCGCTAGCCTCCCCGCTATCAACTGCCTAAAAGACGGTGAGAGCGGGCGATACGCCCGATCGCAACTCCGGGGAGGCGAGCGAAAACGGTGCGGCGTCTTGCCACGGCTGCTATCCTGTCACGACCACTGGGCGATCGGGTTCGGACGGGCGTCTCCGCTCTGGGAACGACGTCGCACGGAGGTCGAGAGGCGGTCCGGAGGCGCCGCCTCAGTCCAGGCTGAACAGCGATTCCGGATCGTGATCGGTCCCCGTCGCGCACTCGAGCCACACGAGCGCGTCGTTGATCCGGAGCTTGATCCGCGGCGGTAATCGGTGTACGTCAGGTGAGTCCGGAAAGAGCCGCCCGTCCATCCCGGCGGCGGCGTAAATCTCGTCTCGGTCGGGCCACGGCGTTCCCGGCGCGTCGACGCCGGGGAGGGTTCGCCTGAGGAACCCCTCTATCTGGTTCAGCATGTACGACTCGTGCGGCCGGTCCGGCGGTCGATGCCTCAGGATATCGTCGTCGATGAGCCCCAGCGCCCGCTGGAACGTCTCCCCGTTCCGGTGCTCTGGCGGCGTCGAGAGGTGCCAGTCGAGTATCTCCGCGTCGGCCGCGATGAGGCTCTCGACGTGGTTGTCGGCGATCTGCGTTCGGAAGGGGAGCGCCGGCGTGAGCTGGATTCCGAGCATCGCCATCGCGTTCAACGTCGAGTCGCACCGCTGGCCGTAGCTCTGGATGGCGGTCGTGACCGACTCCTCGAACAGCTCGTCGACGGTCCCGTCCCAGTCATCGCCGCCCGCGAGCGGCGCCCCGTCGCCCCAGAAGCCGAGCCGCGTCCGGTAGTGGTCGACCGGGTCGGGATCCGACTCCAGCCCCCCGATCGGGAGCGAGTGACCGACGGCGTCGATCGTGCGGGACGGGACGTAGTGGTCGCGCAACACGGTGTCGAGGAACAGCCCGTGGTACATCTTCGACGGCGTGAGCGCGTCGCGGTTGCCGCGGTGGTGGATGTGGAGCGATTCCCGTATCCCGCCGGTGTACCGGACGACGTCCGGGTCGGCGTCGAGGTAGCGGTCCGTCACCGGCAGGAGTTCGTGGTCGACGCCGTACTGCGTCGCGACCTCCCGGGCGACTCGCACTTCGGGCGCCGTGGGCGTCCCGAGGGTGTAGCTGACGTCGATGTCCGACACCGTCGCGAGCAGCAGCCGCGAGTCGTAGCCCGCGCTCGCCAGCGCACCCGCGGACGCGCCGTCGCCGTCGCGACGGGCGACCGCACGCTCCAGCCGTTCCGCGAGGTCAGCCGCGTGGTCCGCCTGCGAGCAGTCGCGCGGTCGATACACGAAGCGTTCCAGTTCCGTCGTCGACCGCTCGCCGAGCGCGGCGTCGAAGGGGACCCGCCGCAGTCGTTCGAGCAGCGTCCTGTTCTCGAAGCTCACGCCGAAGTGGACGAACTGGTTCAGCGCGCGGTCGTCGATCGACGGGTCCTCGACGAGCCGCGCGACGCCGACCGGGTCGGTTCCGAACGCCCGGTACCCGTCTCGGTCCGTGACGTAACACTCCACGGATCGGAGGAGGTCCGGGGCGATCGCAGCGGTCCCGTCGTGCTCCACGGCGACGAGATAGGCGCCGTTGAGCTCGTCGAACGCGTCCGTCCCGACGACCGCGAACCGTTCGTAGACCCACTCGGCCGCGTCGATATCCGTCGACTCGGGCGGGAACAGCTCGCCCCAGACGACACAGCAGCCGTCCGGGCCCTCGTACACGTGACACCGTTCGCGGTGGCGGCCCTCGCTCCCGCGGAGGCCGATCGTCACCGTCTCGCCGGCGACGACCCTGTCGAACTCCGTCGCCGGCCGACTCGCGTCGAGGCGTTCGCGATCGCCGAAGACGCCGAACAGCTCGTCGTTCATCAGCCCCGATTCGCTCGGTGACGAGGTGGTTCCCGGTCGGGATCGGGCCGGTTCGTCGTCCGACGGGGGCGTTTCGACTGTGGCGTCGGTCATCGGTCGCATCTCGCGGTCGTGTCGGTGCTCACTGTTAGTTGACCGTCACGCTCTTCGCGAGGTTGCGCGGCTTGTCGATCGGGCGATCCAGTAGCTTCGCGGAGTAGTACGAGACGAGCTGGAGCATGACGTTCGCCAGCAGGCCGTTGAGGTCCGGGTGCGTCGACGGGACGCGAACGACTTCGTCGGCGAAGTCGACGTCGATCCCCTCGCCCGCGACGGCGATCACGTGCGCGCCCCGCGACTGGGCTTCCGTCGCGTTGATGCGGGTCCGCTCGTCGTTCTCTCCGGTGAAGAGGGCGAACACCGGGACGCCGTGGGTCACGAGCGCCAGCGGGCCGTGCTTCAACTCGCCGGAGGTGAACCCCTCGGCGTGTTCGTAGGTGATCTCTTTGTACTTCAGCGCGCCTTCGAGCGCGACTGGGTACGCGAGTCCGTGGCCGATGAAGAAGTACTCCTCCTGATCGGTGTACCGTTCGCAGAGATCGGTGACGCGCGAGGTGGACACGACGTCGTCGATCTGCCCAGGGAGCCGGGAGAGCGCCGCCACGAACTCCTGCGTGTCGTCTCGTGGGGTCGCGCCATCGATGTCGGCCGCGAACTCCTCGGCGAGCATCGCGAGCGTGACGACCTGCGAGGAGAACGTCTTGGTCGCCGCGACGCCGATCTCCGGACCGGCCCGGATGTACACCGTCGAATCCGCCTCCCGCGAGACGGTCGACCCGACGACGTTCGTGACGGCGAACGTCCGGGCTCCGTCGCGTTTCGCGGCGTTGAGTGCGGCGAGCGTGTCCGCCGTCTCGCCGCTCTGCGTGACCGCGATGACCAGCGTTTCCTCGTCTTTCGGGACGGTGTCCCCGTACTGGCTCGCCCGGTACGACGTCGCTCGGATGCCCCTTTTGTTCAGGATCCTCGCGCCGTACATCGCGGCGTGGTACGACGTTCCACAGGCGACCAAGTGGACCTCCTGAACGTCGGCGAACGACCCGTCCGGGAACGACTCGAACTCGATCATCCCGCCGTCCGGATCGGCCCGCCCTTCCAAGGTGTCGGCGAGGGAGGTCGGCTGCTCTTCGATCTCCTTGATCATGAAGTGATCGTACCCTCCCTTGCCGGTCTCGCCCGCGCTCCACTCGACCGTCTCGACCGGTCTCTCCCGCTCCGTCCCGCCCCGTTCGAGGAACGAGTAGCCGTCCGGGGAGACGGTGAGAACGTCGCCGTCTTGGAGGTACACCACCTGATCGGTGTGCTCGAGAAACGCGGGCACGTCGCTCGCGAGGTAGTAGCCGCCCGCCTCGGCGTCGTCGCCGATCCCGAGCACGAGCGGGGAGCCTTCCCGCGCCGCGTATACGGTCTCTGACCCCTCGATCAGGACGGCGATAGCGTAGCTCCCCGCTATCCGGTCTACCGTCTTCCGGAACGCCGTCTCGGGGCCGTCACCCCGGTCGAGGTACCGTTCGATGAGGTGGGCGACGACCTCGGTGTCCGTGTCGCTGGTGAACCGGTATCCGCGGCCGCGGCACTCCTCTCGGAGGGTCTCGTAGTTGGAGATGATCCCGTTGTGGACCACCGCGACGTCCTCAGACCCGCTCGTGTGCGGGTGGGCGTTCTCGTCGGTCGGCGGCCCGTGGGTGCTCCAGCGCGTGTGCCCGACGGACATCTCCCCATCGGGGAGCCCGCGGGAGAACCGCTCTTCGAGGTCGCTGATCTTCCCGGCGCGCTTGCGCACTGCGATGCCCTCGGCCGTGCTGACGGCCACCCCGGCGGAGTCGTACCCCCTGTACTCGAGGTTCTTGAGGCCGCTCAGAACGCGGTCGGCCGAGTCGTCGACCCCCACGCACCCGATGATACCGCACATCTCAGTGCTCACCCCTTCGGACGGGAGGCGTTCGACGTTCGTCGCGGGCTGTCGTCGTTCTCGAGCCGGGCGCTCGAGCGGTGTCCGACGTCGGCTCATTGGAGACTGCCATGCGTACCACGGCCTATCGGTGTTATCGGGGATTACTATCGAGAGGCTAAGCGGGCGACTTTCGGTCGTTCGAAATCGTTCGCTCGGACGCCGCCCGCCCGGAATCGCTTACTCGGACGATAACCGAGCGCCGTCGGTCGCGAGAAGGGCGCTGTAGATCGAGTGCAGATCGGTCGCCATACGCTCCGCCGTATGCGCTCTCACGCGCTCGCGGCCGTTCGATCGGCCGGCGGACCGGAGCGTCGCGTCGAGCGCGTCGGCCAGTTCGTCGTCGGTGTCGGCGACGTGGCTGTTCTCCACGTCGGCGAGCGTCTCGGCCGCGAACCCGACGTCGGTCGAAACGACCGGCACGTTACAGGCGGCCGCTTCGCGGACGACCATCGGACCGCTCTCGCGCTCGGAGGTAACGAGGAGGACGTCACAGGCGTTCATGAGGTAGGGCATCTCTTCGTACTCGCGCCCGTGGATCGCCTTGATCTCCGCGTTCACCACGGCCTCGGAGACGACCCGCTGTGCGCGTTCGAAGTCCTTCACGTCCCGGTCCGTGTCGTACGGGAAGAGGACGAACCGCTTCGACTGGTCCCACCCGAGCCGTTTCCGCGCCTGGGTCCGGTCGATGGGCCTGAACAGCTCGAGGTCGACGCCGAACGGGACGACCTCGTGGTCGCAGTCCAACCGCCGAGAGACGGCTTCATTCGGGGCGATGACGGCGTCGCTGTGTCGAGCGGCGAATCGGGTGACCCGGTCGAGCCGGTTCGAGTATCCCATCACTTCCGACCCCCACAGCGTCAACACGACCGGGCGAACCGGCTGTGCGAGCGCGAGCGGCCCGACAAGCCCGTAGTTCGCGTGGACCAGATCGTACGACCCGCTCGCCTCGGCGAGGACGTCGCCGTACGTCTCCGCGTACGCGCTGATCCCCCGGGGGTCGCCCTCGGCGGCGTCGCCGCGGACGACGAGCGTCGTGCAGTCGACGCCGCGTTCCTCCAGCGCGTCGACCTGCTGGGTGAAAAACGCCTCCTCGGACGACGCCAGCTGCAGGACGCTGAGGTCCGTCACGCCGGCACCCCCTCCACGCCGAGTGCCCGCAGTATCGAGCGGTGCGGGTCCGTCTTCTCGTCGAGCAGGCGGTCACGCCGCGCCTCGAAGTCATGGTCCTCGTCACCGTTCAAGACGCGTTCCGCCGTCTCGATCGCCCGGTCGTGTCGGAACGAGCCCTGACAGTTGTACAGCAGCCCGTATCGCGCCTCGAGCTCGTCGGTGTACCCCATCCGGAGCGTGTTGACGTACACCGCGGGCGTGCCGAGCACGGCGCTCTCGGCCGCCATCGTCGCCCCCTCACCGAGATACACGTCCGCGTGCGCGAGCAGGTGGTGGACCTCCTCCGGCGGGACGTCGAGGGCGCGATCGTCGAGATCGCTCGACGTCTGCACCTCCGAGGTCACCCGGACCTGCGCGCCGGCCGCCTCCAGCCGTTCGACGACGTCGGTCACGTCGGCCATCCCCCCGGCGCCGACGTCGTGCATCGCGTCCCAGTCGGTGAGCCGGACGACCGCGAGCGGCTCGGCGGGGTCGACTCCTGCCGCCTCCGGCACGCTCGGGTCCGGGTCGAACCGGTTCGGATGCAGGTACGCGAGTTCGTGATAGCCCGCGTATCGGGCGTGTTTGGGGCCGAAATCCCGATGGAAACAGTCCGGCGTGTGGATCGCGTCGGCGAACGGCCTCGTGAGCGCGTTCGACAGTCTCGCGTGTTCGGTGTCGGTGAACGCGACGGTTCTGGCGCCGGCCACCGTCCCCGCGTGGGACGCGGAGAGGCCGCCGATCCCCGTCACGACGTCCGGGCGAAACCGGAGCAGTCGACGGAGCAGTCGGGATTCGAACAGCAGCTGCGACGTCACGAGACCCCCCATCGACCCGTTTGCGGTGTCGGTCAGCACGGTGTGCTCGATGCCGAACGCGTCGAGCAGCGCGGTCGTTATCTCCGAGTCGCGAACGTAGACCCGCGTCTCGTGGGCGGTCGGTTCGAGCGCCTCGATGACGTGCCGGTAGAAATGCACGTGCGGCGGTCGTTGGATCGTCACGGCGATCTTCATGCTTCCCCCGCCGGGACGGTCGTCCCGCCGCGATCGGTCGCGCTCCGACGGGCTCGGGAGGCCGTCGAGCTCATAACCGTCGGTACTCGTAGCCGGCCCGGCCGATCTCGTCCCTATCGGCGACGCCGTCCACGTCGACGAACACCGGGTCCGAATTGAGCGATTCGGCCACCCGCTCGTAGTCGAGATCGGCGAAGGCGTCGTGCGGGGTCGCCAGCACGATACCGTCGAAGTCGTCGAACGAGCCCAGGGTCGCCGTCTCGGTCCCGAACGCGTCGGCGATCACCTCGTCGTCGACCACCGGGTCACAGACCGCGCAGTCGACGTCGTACTCGCCGAGCGCGGCGACGAGGCTCTTCACTTCCGACGTTCGAATATCGCCAACGTTCGGTTTGTACGCGGCCCCCAGGATCAGCAGCCGGGCGTCCCTCGGGACCGTTCCCACCGCGTTGAACGCCTTGACCGTGACCTCCGCGACGTGTTTCGGCATGTACTCGTTGACCTCCCGTCCCTGGAAGATGAGCTTCGGAGAGAACCCGGCCCGCTCGGAGCCGTGGGCGAGGTAGAGCGGGTCGACCGGGATGCAGTGGCCGCCGACGAGGCCGGGACTGTAGTCGTGGAAGTTCCACTTGGTCGCGGCGGCGTCGATCACCTCGCTCGTGTCGAGGCCGAGGTGGTCACAGATGATGGCCATCTCGTTCATCAGGGCGATGTTGAGGTCGCGCTGGACGTTCTCGAGCACCTTCGCCGCCTCGGCGGTCTCGATCGAGGGCGCCCGGTAGACCCCGGCGTCCACGGCGGAGTCGTACAGGGCGGCGAGCTCCTCGAGCGACCTCGCGGTGTCGGCGCTCACGATCTTGACCGCCTCCTGCAGCGTTCGCCCCTGATCCCCGGGCGAGAGCCGCTCCGGCGAGTAGCCGACGTGAAACTCGTCGCCGAGCGTGAACCCGGAACCCTCCTCCACGATCGGCGCCACGGTGTCCCGCGTGACGCCGGGGTACACCGTCGACTCCAACACGATCGTCGTGTCCTCGCTCACGTGTTCGGCGACGGTCTCCGCCGCGCTCCTGACGAACGCGAGCTCGGGGTTCTGCCCGCTGTCGAGCGGTGTCGGAACGGTGATGAGGACGTAGTCGGCGTCGCGGATCGCCGTCGGGTCGTCGGTGAACCGGATCTGGCTGTCGGCGATCCGGTCGTCTCCCAGCTCCTCCGTGGGGTCGCGGTCGTTCCGGAACTCCGCGACTCGGTCCGGGTCGATATCGTAGCCGACGATGTCGTACCCCTGCTCGTCGAACGCGACCGCGAGCGGGACGCCGACGTAGCCGAGCCCGACGACACACACCGTCGCGGACTCGACGTCGGGCGCGCGGTCGGCCGTCGACCGCTCGTCCGCGGCGCGTTCGACGACGCCGTCGGCGTAGCTTCGCTCGCGGCTCGTGGAAGGCGTCTGGTACATGTTACACCGAGTTCCGCTGCCGGAGTGCGTTCGGAAGCGGTTCCGTGTCTGCCGGGCTGCCGACGGCGAGCTCCTCGGCGCCCACGTCGTCCGTGACGACGGCGCCGGCGGCGACGAACGCGTCCTCCCCGACGGTGACGCCCGGAAGAACGGTCGCGTTCGCCCCCACGCTGACGCCGTCTTCGAGAGTCGGTCCCTCGAGGTCGGTCTCCGCTCGCACCGGGTACGGGTCGTTCGTGAGGACCGCGTGCGGACCGACGAAGACGTCGTCGCCGATCGTCGTCTCCGACGGGACGTACGCCCCGGTCTGGATGCTCACGTCCGACCCGACCGTCGTCCGCCCGTCGATCACGGCCTTCGTCCCGAGGAGGACGTCGTCGCCGATCCGGGTCTCCTCGCGGACGAGCGCGTCGTGACCCGTCTGAAACCGGTCGCCGACGACCACGTCGGCGTAGACGACCGTCCCCGACCGAACGGTCGCTCCGTCGCCGATAACCGCGGGCGGCGCGGACTCGTCGTGGACGTAGCCGACGAGACGGGGATCGTCGATCGCGACGTCGTCGCCGAGCACGACGTTGGGTTCGCTCATCCGATCCGGGTCGTCGCGCGGTCGGTCTGAGTCGTCGCGTATCCAGTCAGGCTCGTCGCGTATCTGGTTTGGCTGGTCGCGTCTCCGGTCTGGCTCGTCGCGCATCCGCTCGGGTTCGTCACGCATCCGGTCACCGCTCGTCCGCCGATCGGCGGATGTACACGAGGAGCGTGACGGTGACGAGGGCGATACCCGCGGCGACTGCTGATTTCGAAGGCATACTCGTCACACCCTTCCCCGTGACGGGGGATTATTATGGGGGCCCATAGGCCAGTCGCGAGTCGGCGAATCGCGCTTACGAGTGTCGTAAGGGCCCGCCGCGCGACTTCTCCGCGACGCGGTCGTATCGGTCGCCGAAGGGGTCCCGGCTCGGGCTCACGCCGTCCGTTCGATCTCGAACTCCTCGACGGGCGTGCCGATACCGTCGATCCGCTGGGCGAGTTCGACGGCGCGCAGCCCGTCTTCCCCGGTAACGAGCGGCTCCTCGTCTTCCCGGACGGCCGCGATGAACGACGAGAGCTCCTCTTTCAGCGGCTCGTGGCGTTCGACGACGAGGTTCTCGACGACCGTCTCGTGACGGTAGTTGACGGAGCCGGTGTCTCGGACGTACTCCGGGACCGAGCGCCGGCAAATCTCGATCGATTGGTCGATGAAGTCGACCTCGATCTTCCGGTCCGCGCCGGAAACGACGAGCTCGCGGATCTTCTCCTGCGTCACTCTGCTGGCGGTCAGCGTACCGATCGCGCCGGACTCGGACCTGACCGTCGCGGTCGCGTACTCCCCGTCGCCCGTGCTCGCCGCCGCGACCTCCGCCGGTTCGTCGAGGATCTGTAAGAGCAGGTCGATGTCGTGGATCATGAGGTCCATCACGACCGAGTCGTCGATCGCCCGGTCCGGCGGCGGTCCGAGCCGACGGGCCTCGACGGCGCGGATCTCGACGTCCGGAAGCAGGGTGAACAGCTCTCGGACCGCCGGGTTGAACCGCTCGATCTGCCCGACCTGGACCGTGACGCCCCGCTCGTCGGCGTACTCGAGGAGGGAGCGTCCCCGGTCGACGTGTTCGACGAACGGTTTCTCCACGAGCACGTCGACGCCGGCGTCGATACACTCGCGCACCGCCTGGAAGTGGTACTCCGTCGGGACGGCCACGGTGACGACGTCGGCGGCGGACAGGAGCTCCGCGAACGACAGCGCCCGACTCCCGTACTCCGTCGCGACGCGCTCGGCGCGCTCCGAATCGACGTCGTGAACGCCGACCAGCTCGGCCCCCGCGAGTTCGTCGTACGCGCGAACGTGGTTCTGTCCCATGCTGCCGGCCCCGATGACGCCGGCTCGGACGCGGTCGGGGCTCATCGGGGCCCCTCCGGCCCGTCGGCCGAAAGCGCCCGGTCGATCGCCTCGGCGATCGCCTCGATATCCGACGCGGACACATTCGGATGAACCGGAAGCGACAGCACTTCTCCGGTCGCTCGCTCCGCGACGGGTGCGCTCGCGTCGACCCCCGAGTAGCTCTCCAGCTCGTGGAGCACCGTCGGATAGTAGACGCCCGACTCGATCCCCGCCTCTTCGAGCGCGTGCCGGAGCCGCTCGCGATCGCTCGTGCGCACGGTGTACTGGTGGTAGGCGTGTCGGCGTTCCGCGGGCTCGGTCGGCGTCGTCACCGGCGTCTCCGCCAGCCGGTCCGTGAGGCGGGCGGCGTTCGCCCTGCGCCGTTCGACGAACTCGGGGAGCTTCTCGAGTTGCGCCCGGCCGATCGCCGCGGCGAGGTTCGTCATCCGGAAGTTGTGCCCCAGCGTCGCGTGTTCGTACGACCCGTCTCCCCTGCCGTGGTCGATGAAGCGGCGGACCCGGTCGGCGACGTCGGCGCTGTCCGTCGTCACCATGCCGCCCTCCCCGGTCGTCATGTTCTTCGTGGGGTAAAACGAGAAACACCCCGCGTCGCCGATCGCGCCGACGGGCCGCCCGTCGTACGTCGCCCCGTGCGCCTGCGCGGCGTCCTCCACCAACGCGGCGTCGTGGGCGTCGGCGATTTCGCGGAGCCGTCCGAGGTCGGCGGGCAACCCGTACAGGTGGACGGCGAGGATCGCGTCGACGTCGCCGCCTTCCGACCGGATCGCCGCCTCGACCGCGTCAGGGTCGAGGTTGTACGTCTCCGGGTCGACGTCCGCGAACACCGGCGTCGCTCCCGTGAACCGGATCGCGTTCGCCGTCGCCACGAAGGAGAGCGGCGTCGTCACGACGGCCGACCCGTCGCCGACGCCGACGGCTCTGAGGGCGGCGTGAAGCGCGGCCGTCCCGTTCGCGGTGGCCACCGCCCGGTCGACGTCACAGTGCTCCGCGAACGCCGATTCGAACGCGCGGACCTCGTTGCCGTCCGCCAGTTGGCCCGAGGCGAGCACCGATTCGAGGCGTTCGCGCTCGGCCGTTCCGACGGACGGATCGGCGATCGGCACCGTCATCTGACCGGTCCCGGCGAGCCGCGGTCCAGTCGATCTATCGGCACGGTAGTCGCAGCGGTCGTCGCAAACATCGGTAGGATGATCTCTCGGAGCCACACCGCATTATTATCGGTCAGGTAACCGCTTCCCCCCGTCTGCGGGCAGTTTCGCGGTCGACGGGTCGGGATCGCGCCTCGATCCCCCGGCCGCCGGCCGGCGTCACCGACCGACGTCGCCGGCGGCCGTTTCCGTTCCCTGAGCGACGCGCACTCCGGGGACGAGCGTCGGGAGCGCTCCGGTCGGCCCGCACGCGCCCCTGTCGCCCGCACGCGCCCCGGTCGGCCCGCATGTCCCCACTCGCCCGCACGCTCCCCGGCACGGGCGGACACCGGCATTACGCCGGTCCCGGTCCGGGGCCGGCGCCCGACCTATCGCCGACCCGAGAGGCGGGCCGCCGGTCCGTGGCTTAGGCCGATCCCAACCGCCAGATACCGCGTGGGATTACACCGCTACTACTGTAATGATAGACGGTCGATACTGTTCGGAACAAAATCGCGGGACGTGACGACTCCGTCCGGTCTCGACAATATATCTCCGCGTACGTGTTCGTGAGACGAATCGGCTGCGCAACCTTATCGAGTTGACTGAAACTCGGTGAAAAGGTGAGTAAGATGGCGTAATCCTCCACAAATGTATCTCCCTTTTTTCTATCTGTAGATAATTGTATCCAGTTGAGGTCGAGACAGAGATGAAAGCAGCATCTAAATCAGACGGCGAACCGACACCCTCGGAACCGGACCAAGAGACCGACGACGACGTGTCCGTCGACTCGCTTCCGGGTATCGAGGACGCCGGTTCCGACACGGAACCGCTCGAATTAGACGACGTGTTTCACGTCCTACAGAACGAGCGTCGGCGGAACGTCCTCCGCTACTTGGACGACGTCGACGACGTCATCGAGATGCGGGACATGGCCGTTCAGATCGCGGCGTGGGAGAACGACACGACGGTACAGCGGCTGCACTCGGACCAACGCCAGCGCGTGTACATCGCGCTGTACCAGTCTCACCTCCCGAAGCTGGACGACTTGGGGCTCATCGACTACAACAAACCGCGCGGCTACGTCGAGCCTCGGCCGCGGCTCGACCGGGTACAGCGGTACCTGAATCCGGAGCCATCGACCGAGAGCGCACCGGCCGAGACGGCCGCGACCTCGGCGGAAAACGAGCGGCGCGAGACGTTCCTCAAGACCGCGGGCGGCGCCGGGCTCCTAGTGGCCGCCGGCTGGGCCGGGCTACTGACGCCGCTGCTCTCGGGACTCTCCGTCGCGACCGTCGTGCTCGCGATATTCGTCGGCACGGTCGCGTACGCGTACCGCTCCGAACTCGTTCCGTCATCCGCCGAGAACTGAAGGGCGACCGAGAACCGCGCAGAGATCGACACCGGACAAGAACTGAACGGCGACCGACACGCGCCGAGCGACGACGACTCTTTGTTTCGCGGGAGCGACCGGACGCGGCGAGCGGACCGAACGGCGGTGTCCGATGCGACGCTCCGTGCCAGTCGCCGCTCCGACTCAGAGGTCCTCGACGAGTTCACCGAACGCCTCTGTCGGGACCACCTCCATCGACTGGACGTCGAGGCCGTGCCGCTCCATGATCAGCGAGGCCTTGAAACAGACGTCCCGGCTCGGCGCGTCCAGCAAGACGAGGAAGTCGTGTTCGCCGAGGACCGCGTACGAGTGCGTGACCTCGGCACCGACGTCCGTACACTCCTGCCGTATTGGTCCCCAGATCGCGGCGAGCTCTTGGGGGTTCTGCACGTCCGTCGTCCGGATGTCCGCGAGGAGCGCGTACTCCGTGAACTCGTTCTGGTGTGGCATCGCCTCATCTCGACGGTCCCGAGGCTAAGTTATGAGGCCGTTAACTCCCTCACCGCCCGCCTCGGTCCCGAGCGACCGCTTCTGACGCGAGAGCGTCGCAGCCGCGGCCCGGTGCGACGAGCGCCCACTCGGCTTCCGAGGTTCACTGACCGTCAGAGGGCCCGTCCGTGGGAGCCCGAGCCTTACGTCATACGTAACGGGCTTCGGGCCGCGTCCCGAGCCGCGGCCGGTCGCCTGAGGAGCGTCATAATAATACAGACGGGCGACGATTCTCGCCCGAATGGGACTTTCTGAAACGAACGAAGTCTGCGACACTCTCAGAGGCGACGTCACCTCCGTTCCCGCCTCTCTCCGCGCTTCCGCGCTCCCGGCACTCCGCGTCGCTCACGACGCGTTCGGTCACGGCCCGCGGACGGCGGGCGGTCGCGTCGCGTTCGACGACGGTCGGTTTCGCGCTCGTCCGAGTCGTCCCGCGACGGTGCGCGACGGTATCTCCGAGGGAAACATTAATTTAGGCACAACGAACTACCTCAAATCAACGAGAAAGTGTGTTCTGGAGACCTCTCAAAATCACCCCGATGGCCACACGTGAATACGCATCGTCCCCGCTCCGTCTCATGCCCGAGTCGCCGCCGAACGCCCGGCGGCTCCGACCGAGCGCTCGGCGGCTCCGACCGATTGCCTCGCGACTGAGAGCCCCGTTCACAGGTCGTGCGAGCAGGGGGCGGCGCCGATCGTCCGCCGCGGGCCGCGGGGCCTGAGATCATGAGCGAGACTGGCGAGATCGGCCGAACCGCCGTCGTTTGCCTCGTTTTCGTCGCGCTGGTGTGCTCGGGCGCGATGGCCGGGGTCGGTCAGGCGTCGCTGGCTGAGGGCGCGACCTCGGGACCTGCCCAGACCGACTCTGGCGGTGCCGTGATCCAGAACGTGACGCTCGAGGGCGACGGTTACATCGAGTCGCAGTACGAGACGATCGACGACCACCCGGGCCCCCCGTTCGTCTGGCAGGAGGAGGGGCTCCGATTGAACGTCACCGTCGCGTCCGGCAACGACAGCGGGTCGTTCGATCTCTGTGGACGGGGGTTCAGAGAGGGCGATGACTCGTCGGTCTCGTTCGACTGCGTGGAGGTCGAACTCTCCGCCGACTCCACCCGAACCGTCCGCCTCTCCACTGACTCCTGGCCGAGTAACGCGACCGGGAATCACACCGTCCTCATGGAGCTGTCCGACCCGGGCCTCGACGAGAACGACGTCGTCGACGAAGCGACCCTTCAGGTGAGGGTGATCGAGAAGGAGGGCGATCTCACCGGCGACGGACTGACGAACGCGGAGGAGTTCAAACACGGGACGGACATCACGACCCCCGACACGTCGGACAACGGACTGACCGACTGGGAGGAGGTGAAGAAGTACGGAACGAACCCGCTGGTCCGCGACACGACGGGCGACGGCGTCAACGACGCGACGCTCGTTCGGTTGGGACTCGATCCGACCGAGCCGTACCTGCTCCACCGGATTCTGGCCGCGGTGCTCCTCGGTCTGATAGCGATCGGCTGGGTGGGCGTGATGGCGGTCCGTAGATACGGAGGCGGAGGAGCGGGCGCGAGCGGCCAGTCCGACGGCTCGGGCACCGACGGCCCCGGGCCGGATCGGGACTCGGCCGACGAGACGACCGGCGGGGATCCGTCGCCGATCGACCAGTCGATCCTGACGAACGAGGAGGTCGTCTGTCGGCTGCTCAAGCGTAACGACGGGCGAATGCGACAGAGCGAGATCATCGAGTCGACGGAGTGGTCGAAGGCGAAAGTGAGCCGCGTGCTGTCGGACTTAGAGGAGGAGGAGGTCGTCAAACGCGTCAGGATCGGTCGCGAGAACGTCGTGGATCTCCAGTCCGACGTCGACGGCCTCGAGCTCTCGGACCAACAGGAGTAGCGATCCGACCGGAACGGCCGAAGCGGCTCGCGGCGCTTCGGCGTCGCGGTCGCTTACGTGGGTTCTAAGTTCCGTAACGATGTCGACGAAGTAAATGCCTGACCCGCGTACGACGAGTACGAATGATGGACTTGACCGCGTTTCAACGCGATCTCCTGTTCACGACCTTCGGGTTGGAGGAGCCGAAGGGGGTCGAAGTGAAAGAGGCCGTCGAGCGGTACTACGGGTCGGACGTCCTGCACGGCCGGCTCTACCCGAACCTCGATGCACTCGTCGAGAAGGGCCTCGTGGAGAAGGGTAGTCACGACCACAGAACGAACAAGTACATGCTCACGGAGCGGGGGAAACAGCAGCTCAAATCGCGGATCGAGTGGGAGCTTTCGAACGTCCCAGACGGTATAAAAACCGGGATCAGGTCGCTCCCCGAACGGCAGTGACGGCGGTTCCGGCGATCGACCCTCAACCCGCGGCGACGGCGAGCGGCCACGACCCGGACGGCCAGCGGCCACAGCTTGCGGCGACGGCGAGCGGCCACGGCCTGCGGCGACGGCGAGCGGCTACGGTAGCGTCGTCCCGTCCACAGCGGGATACGGAGCGGTTCCGGTGTCCGACACCATCGGGAGCACCGTCCCGTCCATCCGGTCGCTGTACGGGACGCCCATCGCCGCCATGACCGTGGGAGCGACGTCGAAAATGTGTGCGTTGTTGACCGCCGCGTCGGGCGCAACGCCGTCGCCCGCGGCGATCAGGACCCCCTCGAGCTTGTGGTTCCAGGGCTCGGTCGGTGGGCCGAACTGGTCTCCGAGGAGCTGCGCCGACAGGAACTCGGAGAAGTCCCGCGGGACAGTGACGATGTCGACCGCGTCCTCAGCGAACGGCCCGCTGAAGTACCGCTCTCTGGGGGCCACCTCCTCGAAGACGGGCTTCCCGTCGGGCGTCTGCACGTCGTTGAGCTGGTCCATCAGCTCCGTTCTGACCGCCTCGTACTCCTCCCGAGCGACGACGCCGTCCGGCTCCCGCCCCTCCAGGTTGATCCGGACGCCGAGTTCGGTTCGCGCGCGCATGTACGCCGTCGACGCCTCGAAGTCGACCTGCTTGCTCGTCGCCCGGACGACGCCGTCGGGGACGTGCCGGCGGACGGCGTCGGCCATACCCACGTGCTCGAGCCGGTCGAGGAGGGCTCGGGGGTCGACACCGACGCGGCTGACGCCGCGGGCGAGCCGCCCCGCGAGACCGGGGTCCCACGACCGGTCGGCGTCGCCGTCCCTGAGCTGGTTCCGGATCGGGTTCCACGACGGCATCCCCTTCCCCCCTTCGGAGACGTTGAGGAACCCGCGGTCGCGGAGGAACTCGTTCACTCTGAACTCGAAGTTCTCGTACTGTCCGATCCCGTGATCGCTCACCAGGAACACGCAGTCCGGGTCGCAGGCGTCGAGGATCGCGCCGATCTGTTCGTCGGTCTCCTCGTAGATGCGGCGGACGTGCTCCGGATCCCCTTCGAACTCGTGAAACACCGTGTCCGTCTTCTGGAACTGGACGAACCCCAGATCCGGGTCGAACCGGTCGGCGAGGTATCTGAACGCGTCGCCCCGCATCCGCGCGAGTCGGCGGTACTCGTCGATCTTCTCCTCGTCCGAGCGCCGTTCGTCGTCGCGGGAGTAGCGCGGGTACACCCGGTACTCTCCGATCTCGTCGACGAGTTCCTCGAAGAGCCCTTCCGGGTGGCACCGCGGCTCTTCCGGCGCCATGAACCCCGGGACGATCGCCCCGTCGATGTCGGCCGGCGGATAGGTCACCGGCGCGTTGACGACGACGCTCGATCGACCGTGGTCGTCGAGCAGTTCCCAGAGCGTCCGCGCTCGGACGTGGTCGGCCGTCGAGACCTCCCAGTCGTAGCCGTCGAACGTGACGAATCCGTACACGCCGTGCTTTCCGGGGTTCGATCCGGTGTATATCGACGGCCACGCGCTCGGCGTCCACGGCGGGATCTGCGATTCCAACTCGGTGGAGAGCCCCTCCGCGGCGAGCGCGCTGATGTTGGGGATGCTGTTCGTCTCACGGAGGTCGTCGAAGACGGGGCGACAGCCGGCGTCGACGCCGATGATCAACGCCTTCATCGTGTCACCGGTGCGCTCGTCGCCGTCTCGTCGCTCGGAGCCGACCGCGACACGACGTTTCGCGAGAGGTCGAGGCCGACGCGGCGTCTGTTCTCCTCATATGTCGATCACCACCGGTGGCGTCCACTTGCTTATGCGGCAGGTAAGCGGCCGCACCGAGGGCCCGTTGAACCCCGCGTTCCGTACCCGCTCACCGCACCTCGTCGAGCGAGACGAACGAGTCGCCCCGAGCCGAGACCCACACCGTTTCTCCCGACACGTCCGTCTCGGGGAAGTGACGGAAGATGATGCACTCGTCCGGCGCGTCGTCGTTCGCCAGGATCTCGGCGACGGTATCGATCGCCCCGTACTCCGTCGTCGGGCTCGGTCGTCGGATCATCGCATTGAGACGGATCGGCACGGGCGCCTTTAATTATCCACAGAGTATCCACGCCGAAACGGTCGACGAACGGCAACACGACGACGTGGAACCGCCTCGTGGCCCGTCACGCCGGCTGGACCGTCGTCGAACGGATGGGATCAGCGATCGGCCGCCGGCTCCCTCTCGGGAAGCTCGACCGGCGGGTCGAACTTCTCGCGGAGGTGCTGGTCGGTGAGCAACCGCTCGGCGTAGCCGACGTTTTCGTCGATGCTGGACGTCACCCGCTCGGTGTACGGCAGGTCCGTCTCGCCCCACAGCCCGGGGTGCGTGAGGAGCTGTACCCGCTCCGACAGCCGCGTGTCGAACGGGTGGCTCTCGCGCCAGCGCTGTCCGGAGTCGGCCACGTACGTCGCCTCGGAGAAGAACCGCGGCTCGTACGTGGTCGCCAGTCGGTCGAACGTCCGGTCGATCACCCACTCGGGCGGACAGTGGAACGACACCGGATCGCACACGTTCTCGGCAGCGAGCGACAGCGCCGACCGCTCCGCGGTCACCCGCTCTCGGAGCTCCTCTGGCGACGGTCGGCGCGACCAGTGCTGATGGGTGCTGAAGTGAACGCCGACGTCGTGGCCCAGCGCGTCGATCTCGTCGATCACCGCGCGACAGACGGCGTCGAAGACGTTGTACAGCGGATTCGACACGAGAAAGAAGTACGTCGATCGGAACCCGAGGTCGGCCTCTATCCGACCGATCTCCAGCGCCTTCCTCGGCGAGAGGTCGACGTCGTGACGAAGCAGGAGGTCACCGTCTCCGACGTCGCCCTCGAAGGACGACGATTCGTACCCGTGGTCCGACAGCCACACCAGCGCGCGCTCGTACCAGTCGTAGGTGAACTCGACGCCGTCGAGCGCGGGCGTTTGGGAACTGCTCATTCGGCGCTCACCTTCGAGCGGTTCCGGGCGGGAGACCCGACGACCGTCTCCCCGGCCGGAACGTCGTCGAGGACCGTCGAGTTGATGCCGACCTCGGCCCCGGAGCCGATGTCCACTCCCGTCGCCACGGCCACGTGCGGCTGGATCACCGCCCCGTCCCCGACCGTCACCCGACCGGAGAAGCCGGTTCCGTACGCCACCGTGACGTTCTGGCCGATCCGGACCTGATGGGCGACGTGCACGTTGGCGCTCAGTTTGGCGTTCCGACCGATGACGGTCTCGTCGAACACCGCGCGGTCGACTGTCGCGTTCGCCCCGATTTCGGCGCCGTCCTCGATCCGGACGCGACCGCGGTGGGGTAACCTTCGAGGCACCCCCTCGTCGTCGCGCCCGAACCCGAAGCCGGGGCACCCGACGCTCGCTCCCGCCCGAATCGAGCAGTCGTCGCCGACGCGGACGTTGGCGCCGATCGCGGCGTGAGGGCCGATCCGCACCCGGTCGCCGATCTCCGCGTCGTCGTGGACCGACGCCGTCGGATGGACGCCGTCTCGGTCGAGCGGTTCCTCGGCGAGAAACTCGTTCGCCGCGACCGCGAACGCCGTCCGTGGCTCGTCGGTGACCAGTTGCGTCGTCCCCGCGACCGCACCGACGGTCTGGGGGCAGAGAACGGCGCCAGCGTCCGTTTCACGGACGTATCTGGCGTCGTCGTACACGCAGAAGGCGAGGTCGCCCTCGTTCGCGGTCGCGAGCGAGTCGACCCCCGTGACGGAGACGGGCGGTCCGACGTGCTTGGCGTCGACGTGACGGGCTATCCGCTGTGAATCGGTCATCCCGGACGGCCCTCGAACGCGGAGCGCTGATCGGCCGATCGGCACCCGACGATCGGCGACGGGCCCCTCAGCGTGCGGACGCGTCCGCACGCGGGCACCGACCCCGGCGCGGGCGACGGTAACCCGAGTGCCTGCGAGACGGACGGATCGGCACCCACTGTCTCCTGATGGTCGCTCATGGTCTCGGCTTGGCCATCGAGTCGCTCCCATTTCCTTATCGCGCGGTTAATGTCGCGAGAGCGGATCGAACGGCCGATAAACCGGAGTGCTCGCGGACGTGAGAGCGGCATATCGGTCTCATAATAAAGCCGCGAACCGCCGCAGACCGACGTACCAGAGAATGTACGAGGGACACACCGTCGCCGCCGTCATCCCCGTCTACAACGAGGAACCGTTCATCGGCGAGGTCATCGAAACGCTTCCGACGTACGTCGATCGCGCGTACGTCGTCGACGACGCTTCGACCGACGACACGTGGAGCGCGATTCAGGCCCGCGCCGACGGCGGGGTCCCGGTCGATCCCTCCGCCCGAAACGGCGACGTCGACGGCTCCGACGTCGCGGCCGAAGAGTCCGGCGCTCGCGACGAGGCCGGCGGCCGCGCCGCCGCCGCCGACGGCGAGGACGGGGGATCCCCGACGGTCGTCCCGTTGCAGCACGAACGGAACAGAGGCGTCGGCGGAGCGATCAAGACGGGATACAAGCGATCGGTCGCCGACGGGACGGACATCACGGTCGTGATCGCCGGCGACGGGCAAACGGCCCCGGACGTCGTCGAGCGCATCGTCGAGCCCGTCGCGGCGGGTCGGGTCGACTACGCCAAGGGGAACAGAATGCTGACGCGCGAGGAGATGCCAGCGTTCCGGCAGATCGGAAACGCGACGCTCGCGCTGCTGACCCGGATCGCGAGCGGCTACTGGAAGGTGAACGACCCGCAGAACGGGTCGACGGCGATCTCTCTGTCGGCGCTCGAAACGCTCGAAATCGATGAACTGTACGAGGATTACGGCTTCGTCAACGACCTGCTCATCCGTCTCAACGTCCACGAGATGCGGGTCGCCGACGTCCCCCGACGGGCCGTCTACGAGGACGAAACCAGCCACATCTCGTACACCTCTTTCATCCCGAAACTGTCGATCCTGCTGTTGCGAGGGTTCCTCTGGCGACTGCGAGTGAAATACCTCCAGCGCGACTTCCACCCCCTCGCGTTGTGTTATTACGTCGGGGCCGGGACGTCCGCGCTGGGGGCCGCGTCGGTCGGAGCCGACGCGCTGAGGGACGGACCGTCCAGGGGAGACGGGAGGGTCCTGTTCGCGCTCGGGTGGCTGTTCATGCTGCTCGCCATGGTGTTCGACCTGGACGAGAACCGGGACCTCCAAGAGATCGGAGCGACGGCGGAGAACGGCCGAGACGACGAGTGAGCGCCGTCATATCGCGGGAACTCGCCCGGCGTCGAACGCGCTGATCGGTGTCGAACGCGCTGATCGGCGTCGCCCTCGCGCCGCCGACCGTCCCGAAGCCGTCGGTCTGAGAACTCCTTCGCGCCGCGCTTCCGACCGGTTAAGCGGCGGTAAGTATCTCGGTTACTGTCAGGTCAGTGATTTTTTATATAGGAGTGAGGCGTCCGTCGATGCGAGAACACGATGGCAGACCAACCGCGGCCCGAAGGCGAGAACGAGAGCCGGTCGCGGCGGTCGGTGCTCCGCTCGCTCGGCGGAACCGGCGCGACCCTGCTCGGCGGCGTCGGGGCCGCGGCCGCCGGCGGCGTCGGAGCGTACCGGCGCGACCGGGCGTCCGAACACAGCGGCGGCGACGGGATCCCGGACGAACTGAAGCGGTCGGAGGCGTTCCACGAGCGTCTCGTCGACCGCTTCGGCGCCGACTCGTTCGAGGGGCTGGAGGTCGGCCGGACGGACTTCCTCGTCGACGCGAGATACGTCGGAACCGCGGCGGTAGACGACTCCGTCAAGCGTCGTCTGGAGGCGCTGTTCCGCGACAACGGCATCCACATGCAGTGGCTCGACCACCCGGACCGGATCGACGAACGGCGGTTCCTCGAGTCGTACGGGAACGACGTGCACAGCATCCTCTGGGCGACCCAGAGCTTCTACGCCCGCGAGGTCGAGGCGGACCTGAAAAACGTCGCCTTCCAGCTCGTCGTCGTTCCGGGGCGGCGCGAACCCCCGCACGTGGGGCGCGTCTACTGCCACCTCTCCGACGGGTTGCGCGATCGGTGGAACGACGGGTGGGTCAACGGCATGAACGCCGGGAACAGGGCCGTCGTCGGCCACCGCGACTCGCCCCGCGAACAGGCGCGCTTAGCGCTCCACGAGATCGCCCACCTCGTCCTCTGTCACGACGACGATCCGGCGAACACCGGGGAGATGGGGACCCAGCAGCGACTCGACCTCACGGACGACGAGTGGACGGAGCTGCGAAACGGTCTCGACGCGGTCCGGGACACCACGGGGTACGATGTCGCCTTCCGGCGGTGCTCCTGGACGGAGTACGTGCCGGCGTGAGCCGCGACGCGCCGCCCGCCCGTTCGCACCCGGGCGCCGACGGCCCGGCTCTCGCTTCGGACCGGCGACGGGATTACGGACAAAAAGCAGGAGGGTGGCGGTGCGGCAGTTGCGCGCGGATCCTGTGACGCTTCCCCCTTTCGGAGTGGCAGGGAACTCAACTCCGATCGGCTGTGCCGGAAGTGTCGTCCACTTCGGCATCGAACGATACGGCCGGCACCAGTATTATTATCAGGATGGTAAACGCCGGGATCGCGGGCTCCGCTCCGGGAGTCGGCGGCCGTCGTCCGCTCGCGGGACCGACTGTGACTCCGCGACGGAGGAGTGACCTCGCGGAAGGCGGCGTTTCGGCCCTCCGAGATGAAAGGTGAGAGAACGGGAGGGAATGAGACGAAAGGTGAGAGAAAGAGAGAGAACGAAAGTGAAGGCGTCAGCGCGGCCGCGAGAGGGAGATCAGAGGAACAGCGAAGCGACGAACAACACGAGGAACACGAACACGAAGATCTTGGCGATGCGCATGGACACCCCTGCCACGCCTCGCAGTCCGGCCACCGCGGCGAGGACGGCGAGAACGAAGAACAGCAGCGCTATCTCGATGAACCCGCCGCTCTGTAACGCCACGAAGTCGGCGTACTGCATCAACGAACCGACCTCCGGATTCGATCGACACCCAGACGTCTCGGTCCGCTCGCCGTCAGTAGTTGACGCATGGATCCGAATTGTGCCATCGGGCCCTTGATTATCTGTCTGATAATTCGCACCGATCGGCGGCGGTCGAGTCCGTGGCCGCGCGGCGGCGTCAAGCCCCCGCCCATCGAGAGTCGCCCGAGTCCGCCGACCGCACTCCAACCGGCTCCCGCTCTGCGATATAAATGACTATTTTATGTCACTCCTTCCACCGCCGAGCCTGAGCGCCGCGGAAGGGGTATGCTTTTCCGACGACGGTGCCGATGTCCCGTGTCGAAGTCAAGTTCGCGTGTAAGGGGCCGTCACGGCCGCGTAATGATCGACAGCTGATACGATACCACGGATACATGAACGAAACGGTGTTGTACGTCGGTACGGAAGCCGAGGGACTGCGACGGGTTATCAACGACCGGGAGCCGGCGGATCGCCCAAACGCCTTCACGACGACGAGCGTGAGCGACGCGGTCGATCGGCTGATCGGCGGCCGGTTCGATCGGGTACTGCTCGGTTCCGGCACCGAAACGCGCGACGTTCGAGTACTGCTTCGACTGGCGGACACCGACCCGTCGCTGACGACGCTCTCTCGACGAGAGGCGCACGAATCGCTCGACGACGACCTGGCCGCGCTGGTCGACGGGACGTTCGACCCGGACGACCCCGAGTCGGACGGCCCGCTCGCCGCCGTCGGTGAGTCCGTCGGCGACGCCGCGTCTGGGGAGGTCTCCGCGACACGGCCGACCGCCTCGACCGACGACGCCGTCGACGACCCCCTCACGGAGTCCGCGACCGGGATCGCGTGCGTCGATCGGGACGGGACGTACCTCTGGGTGAACGACCGCATGGCGGACAGTATCGACGGGCCGGACGGGGGCGTCGTCGGGCGTTCGCTGCGGGACGCTCCGCCCGAGGATCTCACCGCCGATCTGCCGGAGCTCTGGGCGCACGCGGTTCGAACCGGAGCCAAACAGCGGACGGTCGTCTCCGACGGCCCATCGTCGCGATCAGTCACGATCCGTCCGATCGACGGGGACCGGTATCTGCTGCTCGAAGAGCCCCACGAACCGGAGTTCGCGTTCACCGGGAAGTACCTCGATCGGCTCGCCGATCTGTTCTTCATCGTCGATTTCGACGGCAGGCTCGTGTACTGGAACGAGGCCGTCTCCGAGGTCACCGGCTACAGCGACGTCGAACTCGGTGAACTGGACGCGTTCCGGCTGTTCGACAGCGGCGATCGCGATCGCGCCGTCGAGGCCGTCGAGAGGGTCCGGTCGGACGGCGAACACTCGATCGAACTTCGATTGGCCACGAGCGACGGTGAGACGATCCCGTACCAGTTCTCCGCCTCGGTCGTCGAGGACGACGCCGGACGCCCGCTGTACGTCTGCGGCATCGGGCGCGATATCACCACGAAAATAGAGATGCAGGCGGAGATCGAGTCGGTCGTCGACGATCTCCGGGAGTCGAACGCCGAGCTGGAACGCTTCGCGTACGTCGCGTCCCACGACCTCAAGGAGCCGCTCCGGACGATCCAGAGCTTTCTCAGGCTCCTCGAAAACCGCTACGGAGACGAGCTCGGCGACGACGGGTCGGAGTACGTCGAGTTCGCGATTGACGGCGCGGCCAGGATGTCGTCGATGATCGACGACCTACTCGAATACTCCCGCGGCGGCGGCGAGGTGTCCTTCGAGGCCGTCGACACCGAGGCGGTGTTCGAGGAGGTGATCGAGAACCTCCGGTCGACAATCGCCGAATCCGGAGCGAGGATCACCGCCGGCTCCCTTCCGACCGTCGCGGCCGACAGGACCCTCGTCGTCCAGCTGTTCCAGAACCTCGTGGAGAACGCGATAACACACGCCGACGGTCGGCCGCAGGTACACGTCACCGCGGAGCCCGCTGGCGAGATGGTCCGGTTCGCGGTGGCGGACGAAAACGGAGGGATGACCGAGGCGGAAACGGAGGGGATATTCGAGATCTTCTCCAGCGGCCACGACGAGACGGGGTCCGGTATCGGGCTGGCGACGTGCGAGAAGATTGTCGAGAGCCACGGCGGATCCATCGGCGTCGAGTCGGAGGCGGGGGTCGGCTCCGTGTTCCACTTCACGCTCCCGAAAACCCCTCCTTCCGGCGGCGAGCAGGGTGACGCCGCCGCGGTCCCCGCGGACGCCGTCGGATCGGTCGACCCGTCGACCCACGGCGACGGCGGCGCGCAGCGCTGAGGGGTCCCGACATTAGGGACCGCTTCATAATGTGGGTCGGTCGCGTGAGACCGAACGATATGACACGGACCCCGGAGCACGCGGACGTCGATTACGGCGACGGTGCGGACGAACTTCCCACCGACTACCCGACGTTCAGCGACAAGGCGGCCAAGGCGTTCGACGTGGCTCACCGAGCGCTCGAGGCGTACGACGACCCGGCGGTCGTCTGGACCGGCGGAGCGGACTCGACGCTGACGCTCCACGTCGTCCGCGCGGTCGCCGACCGACGCGGATACGACCGACCGCCGGCGGTGTTCCTCGACCACTTTCAGCACTTCCCGGACGTCGTTGAGTTCGTGGAGCGATGGGCGGACGAGTGGGGGATCGACCTCCACGTGGCTCGCAACGAGGACGTGGCGGCCAACGCGACCGACCCCGGTGACGAGGTCCGCGTCGCGGACCTGAACGAAGCGAACCGCCGACACGTCCGGGACGTTCTCAAATACGACGGCGAGACGTTCCCGTTCCTCCTCGACGGCTACGTGGGCAACCACCTCCTCAAAACGGTGCCGCTGAACGACGCGATCGAGACCCACGACGTCGACGGCGTCGTCTCCGCCGTCAGGTGGGACGAACGGGGGGCCCGGACCGACGAGACGTTCTTCTCGGCCAGTCGATCGGCCGACGCGCACCCGACGCACGACCGCGTCCATCCGATCCTCCCGTTCACGGAGGCCGACGTGTGGGAGGCGATGTGGACTGAGGTCGTCCCCGCCACGGTCCCCGAATTCCCGGAGGAGGGACGCCTCCCCGAAAGCGCGGCCGATCTCCCGGACGGGGTCGACGTCGAAGACGTGCCGGTCTCCGGCCGCTACTTCGAGGGGTACCGGTCTCTCGGGAGCGCCGTCTCGGCCGAGAAGGAGGACGACTCCCCGGCCTGGGTACAGGAGCGTGCGGGGACGACCGGGCGGACCGGCGGCACGCGGGACGACGAGGACCTCATGGAGCGGCTCAGCGACCTCGGGTACATGTAGGTCGGACGGAATCGGAACGGGGCCGAATCGACGAGCGAGGGCCGGGT